>NZ_DAINNK010000085.1:0-19330 GCF_036735925.1 Povalibacter sp. | reverse complement strand
CGGGCGGCGCTGGAGGCGCTGTATCGGCTGAGGGAGTTGGCGAAGTAATCTGGTCTGCCCCCTCCTCCGCGCAGCGGGGGAGGGCTGGGGTGGGGGCAGTTCGAAGCACCCCCATCCTGTCCTTCCCCCGCTGCGCGGAGGAAGGGACGCGTCATTCAACCTCAACTCGATTTGTCGAACTGCCCATCGAGCAGGAAGCGCTCCGCCTGCCGCGCCACTTCCGCCGAAAACAGCATTCCCGTATGCGACGTCGACAGCACGACGTGATCTTTCGATCCCGGCAGGCGCGTCTCCTCGACCAGCACGGTGCCATCGTGATCGGCCTGCAGCTGGGCGAACAGGCGTCCGAGCCCCATGCCCATCGAACCCGCAATCACGCCGATTTCGCGGCGTCCCGACCATTCGCGCGGCTGACACTCGACGATTTCCTCGTTCACCGCGTGACCGAGTATCGCCTTGCCGAACGGCACCATCCGCGCGACGCCTTGCGCCGCCTTCGACCCCTGCAGCGGCGTGCCCATCAGCACCGCGCGGCCGGGCGGCAGATCGTCCGTCACCTGCAATGCCTTCAGCACCACGAGTCCGCCGAGACTGTGGCCGACGAAGTGCAGTTCGTCGGCCTTCTGTGTCCGCGCGAAATCGATGAGGCTTCTGACGTGATCGGCCATCGAGCCGCGCAGGGAAGGATAGGAAAACGGCACGGCGCGAAACCGTCCGTCCGCTTCGAGCCGATGTTTGAGAACGCCCAGTTCGAAGCCGGACATCCAGAGGCCGTGGACGAGGATGATGAGCGATGAGGACATCGCTGGCGGCTACAGGCTAGGGCTACGGGCGACACGCCAGAAGAAGACATGATCGGAATCTGCTGGCCTGTCGCCTGCAGCCTGTAGCCTGTAGCCTTTCCGTCATCATTCCGCCTTCACCGGCAACTTCACGCGGATATGCAACTCCTTGAGCTGCTGTTCGCTGACCGTCGTCGGCGCGTCCGTCATGAGATCCGCGGCCGTCTGCGTCTTCGGGAACGCGATCACGTCGCGGATGCTCTCGGCGCCGGCCATCAGCATGACGAGACGATCGAGGCCGAAGGCGATGCCGCCGTGCGGCGGGGTGCCGTACTTGAGCGCATCGAGCAGGAAGCCGAATTTGCGCACCTGTTCTTCTGCGCCGATGCCGAGCAGGTCGAACACGGCCGACTGCATTTCGCCGCGGTGGATACGCACCGAGCCGCCGCCGATCTCCGAACCGTTCAGCACCATGTCGTAGCCCTGGCTCACGGCGTTCGCCGGATCGGCGCGCAGCACGGCCGGATCGGGATCGCGCGGCGCGGTGAACGGGTGATGCATGGCGGCCCAGCGCTTCTCGTCGGCATCCCATTCGAACATCGGGAAGTTCACGACCCACAGCGGACGCCAGCCGGTGGCGACCAGGCCGAGATCGTTGCCGATCTTCAGGCGCAGCGCGCCGAGCGAATCGTTCACGACCTTGGCCTTGTCGGCGCCGAAGAAAATGATGTCGCCGTCGACGGCACCGGTACGTTCGAGAATGCCGTTGATCGCGGCATCGCTCAGGAACTTGAGGATGGGCGATTGCAGGCCGTCGCGACCCTTCGCCTTCTCGTTGACCTTCACGTACGCGAGGCCCTTCGCGCCGTAGCGGGCGACGAAGGTCGTGCAGTCGTCGATTTCCTTGCGCGTCATCTTCGTGCCGCCGGCAGGCACGCGCAGCGCGGCAACGCGGCCGTCGGCGCTCGATGCGGGACCAGCGAATACCTTGAATTCGCAGTCCTTCACCAGGTCGGCGACGTCGACGAGTTCCAGGTCGATGCGCAGGTCGGGCTTGTCGGAGCCGTAGCGGCGCATCGCTTCTTCGAACGTGATGCGCGGGAACGGATCGGGCAGATCGACATCGATCGCCGTCTTGAAGAGGTAGCGCGCCAGTTTCTCCATCAGCGCAGTGATCTCGGCTTCGTTCATGAACGAAGTCTCGATATCGAGCTGGGTGAATTCGGGCTGGCGATCCGCGCGCAGGTCTTCGTCGCGGAAGCACTTGACGATCTGATAGTAGCGATCGAAGCCCGACATCATCAGCAGCTGCTTGAACAGCTGCGGCGACTGCGGCAGCGCGAAGAAATGCCCGGCGTGCGTGCGGCTCGGCACGAGATAGTCGCGTGCACCTTCCGGCGTCGCCTTGGTGAGCATCGGCGTTTCGACGTCGATGAAGCCGTTCTCGTCGAGGAACGTGCGCATCGCGCGCGTCACCTTGTGGCGCAGGCGCAGGCGCTGCTGCATCACGTCGCGACGCAGGTCGAGGTAGCGGTACTTGAGGCGCAGCTCTTCGTTGGTCGCTTCGTCGTGATGGAACGGCGGCGTCTCCGAACGATTGAGGATTTCCAGTTCGTTCGCCAGCAGTTCGACCTGGCCCGAGGCGAGGTTCGAGTTCACCGTGCCGGACGGACGCGCACGCACCTTGCCGGTGATGCGGATGCAGAACTCGCTGCGCAGGCGCTCGGCGTGGGTGAAGACATCCTTGCGGTCCGGATCGAAGACGATCTGCAGCAGACCTTCGCGGTCGCGCAGGTCGACGAAGATGACGCCGCCATGATCGCGTCGGCGATGGACCCAGCCGGCGACGCTGACGTCCTGACCGATGAGGGATTCGTTGACCTGACCGCAGTAGTGGGAACGCATGGGATTCGGGACCAGGAGGGCGACTGGCGACTGGCTGCTGGCCAGAGAAAAACCGGAGGCCCTTCAAAGGGGTATGGCGCTAAGTGGACTTTCGCAGCGGGGCAGCACCTGTAGCCCCGATCGCGAGCGCGCGATGTTACGGAAGCGGCATGGGGAGGCGCAAGGAACGGTTCCGGTCCCCTCCCCCGCTGGCGGGAGAGGAAGAAAAGCTTCAGCGCTTCGACTTCTTCTTCGCGGGCCTGGCCTTGGCCTTCGGCTTCGACACGGGCTTGGCCTTCGCCGCCGGCTTCTTGGCCGCAGGCTTCGACTCGGCCTTGGACTCCGTCTTGGCCTCGGTCTTCGAGTCCGGCTTCCTGGCGTCATCCGCCTTGGTTTCCGGCTCCTTGTCCTCGCCGACCAGGTTGCGCTTGTTTTCCTTGTCGGACTTGAAGTCGGTCTCGTACCAGCCCTCGCCCTTCAGGCGAAACACGGGCGCCGATATCAGCTTCTTGAGCGTCTGCCTGCCGCAGCTCGGGCATTTCTTCAGCGGCGCATCGCTGATCTTCTGCAGGGTCTCGACATAGAACTTGCAGTGGCTGCACTCGTATTCGTAGAAGGGCATGTTTTCGTTGCTCGGGGGCCGGACGGACCGAGCGGCATCATAGGGGGAAGGCGGACGAGTTCAAGAGAGAGGGATCCTGTGGGGCCGGCTTCAGCCGGCCTTAAGAGTCAGGCTGAAGCCTGACCTACAGTCAGAGGCCGGCTGATGCCGGCCCCACAGTTTTTTCTTCCAACCTCAGCCGCGGGTGAACGTCAGCGCACCATCGGTCACGCCGACCTTCACCTTGCTGCCCGGCCCGAACTCGCCCTTGAGGATGCGCTGCGCCAGCGGGTTCTCCACCTGCTGCTGGATCGCACGCTTCAGCGGTCGCGCGCCGTACACCGGATCGAAGCCGGCTTCACCCAGCAGGTCCATCGCCTTCGTGTCGAGGTTCAGCTCGATATCGCGATCGGCGAGACGCTTGCGCAGGTAGCCGAGCTGGATGTCGACGATCGAGCGCAGCTGATCCCTGCCCAGCGGATGGAACACGACGATGTCGTCGACGCGGTTGATGAATTCGGGACGGAAATGCTGGCCGACGATTTCCATCACCGCGGACTTCATCTTCGCGTAGTTCGCCTCGCCCGACAGTTCCTGGATCACATGCGAACCCAGGTTCGAGGTCATGATGATCACGGTGTTGCGGAAGTCGACCGTGCGGCCCTGGCCATCGGTCAGGCGACCGTCGTCGAGCACCTGCAGCAATACATTGAAGACATCCGGATGCGCCTTCTCGACCTCATCGAGCAACAGCACGGAGTACGGACGGCGGCGCACGGCCTCCGTCAGGTAACCACCCTCTTCGTAGCCGACGTAGCCCGGCGGAGCGCCGATCAGTCGCGCCACCGAATGCTTTTCCATGAACTCGGACATGTCGATGCGGACCATCGCGTCTTCGGTGTCGAAGAGGAATTCCGCGAGCGCCTTGCACAGCTCGGTCTTGCCGACGCCGGTGGGGCCGAGGAACAGGAACGAACCGTTGGGACGATTCGGATCTGACAGGCCCGCGCGCGAACGACGGATCGCATCGGACACGGCCTTGACCGCTTCCGCCTGGCCGACGACGCGCTTGCCGAGCGCCTCTTCCATGCGCAGCAGTTTTTCCTTCTCGCCTTCGAGCATCTTGGAGATGGGAATGCCGGTCCACTTGGACACGACTTCGGCAACTTCCTCGTCCGTCACCTTGTTGCGCAGAAGCTTGTTCTGCTGCGGCTGCTGTTCGGCTTCAGTAGCCTGCGCCAGACGACGTTCCAGTTCGGGAATCTTTCCGTACTGGAGTTCGGACATGCGGCCGAGATCCTGCGCGCGACGCGCGGTTTCGAGTTCGAGGCGCGCGCGCTCCAGTTCCTCCTTGATCTGTGCGGAGTTCTGCACCGAGGCTTTCTCGGCTTTCCAGATTTCTTCGAGATCGGCGTATTCCTTTTCCAGCGACTTGAGCTGGTCGTCGAGCAGGCCGAGCCGCTTGCGCGACGCTTCGTCGCTTTCTTTCTTCAGCGCTTCGCGCTCGATCTTCAACTGGATGATGCGGCGTTCGAGCCGATCCATCGACTCTGGCTTGGAATCGATTTCCATGCGGATGCGCGAGGCGGCCTCGTCGATGAGATCGATGGCCTTGTCCGGCAGCTGCCGGTCCGTGATGTAGCGATTCGACAGCGTCGCTGCGGCGACGATCGCCGGGTCGGTGATGTCGACGCCGTGATGGACCTCGTAGCGTTCCTTGAGACCGCGCAGGATCGCGATCGTGTCTTCGACCGAGGGTTCGCCCACGAACACTTTCTGGAAGCGGCGTTCGAGCGCGGCGTCCTTCTCGATGTACTTGCGGTACTCGTCGAGCGTGGTCGCGCCGACACAATGCAGTTCGCCGCGGGCGAGTGCGGGCTTGAGCATGTTGCCCGCGTCCATCGCGCCGTCGGCCTTGCCGGCGCCGACCATGGTGTGCAGCTCGTCGATGAACAGGATGACCTGGCCTTCCTGCTTGGCGAGATCGTTGAGCACGCCCTTGAGGCGCTCTTCGAATTCGCCGCGATACTTCGCGCCCGCGATCAGCGCGCCCATGTCGAGCGCGAGGATGCGCTTGGCGCGCAGGCCTTCCGGCACTTCGCCGTTGACGATGCGCTGCGCGAGGCCTTCGACGATGGCGGTCTTGCCGACGCCGGGTTCGCCGATCAGCACGGGATTGTTCTTGGTGCGACGCTGCAGCACCTGGATGGCGCGACGGATTTCCTCGTCGCGACCGATGACGGGGTCGAGCTTGCCCTGCTCGGCGCGCTCCGTCAGATCGACCGTGAATTTTTCGAGCGCCTGGCGATTTTCCTCGGCATTCGGATCGTCGACTTTCTCGCCGCCGCGCACTTCATCGATGGCCTTCTCGATCGCGCCCTTCACGGCGCCGCAATCCTTGAGCAGGTTGCCGAGCTGGCCCTTGTCTTCCAGCGCCGCGAGCACGAACAGCTCGCTGGAGATGTATTGATCGCCGCGCTTCTGCGCGAGCTTGTCGGTGACGTTGAGAACCTTGTTCAGTTCGTTGGAGATGTGCACCTCGCCGCCGGTGCCTTCCACCTTCGGCAGGCGATCCAGCATCTGCCCGAGATGCGAGCGCAGCAGGTTGACGTTGGTGCCGGCCTTGTCCAGCAAGTGCCGCACGGACCCACCCTGCTGGTCGAGCAGGGCCGTCATGACGTGGGCGGGCTCGATGTACTGATGATCGCGCCCGACCGCGAGCGACTGCGCGTCCGCGAGGGCGAGCTGGAATTTGCTGGTGAGTTTGTCCATGCGCATCTGGTAGGAACTCCGGGCTGCTGGCGACTGGCTGCTGGCCAGAACGAAACTACCGACGGATGTGGGGAAATCCATCGGGGAAATCAACGGGAGTTCAGGGGGAAATGTCGATTCCTCTCGTGCTCTGGCCAGTCGCCAGCAGCCAGCTGCCAGTCGGCCGCTCGCTAATGCGCGAGGCTGTGACTCACATAAATCACCGCCACCCCCAGCACGATGCACACGAACTGCTTCGCGCCCGATCCCGGATCGACGCGGCGGTGCAGGCCTGGAATGAGATCGGCGACGGCGATGTAGAGGAAGCTGGAGGCGGCGATGGCGAGGGCATAGGGCAGCACTTCGCGCGATTCGCCGAGGAAGAAATAGGCGGCGATGCCGCCGATGACGGACGTCACGCTGGTGAGCGTGTTGAGGGTGAACGCCTTGAGCCGCGACATGCCTCCGTGCAGCAGGATGGCGAGGTCACCCACTTCCTGCGGGATCTCGTGGGTCATCACGGCGATGGCGGTGACGATGCCAAGATGAATGTCGGTCATGAAGGCCGCGGCGATCAGCACGCCGTCGAGCACGTTGTGGAAACCGTCGCCGATGAGGATCAGCGAGGCCGAGGCGGCGTCGCGCGCCTTGCCGTGATCGTGGTCGTGACCGTGATGCCCCGGATGCACGGGCACGTGACCTTCGCAGACTTCGGCATGGCAATGCCGCCATAGCACCAGCTTCTCGAGCACGAAGAAGATCAGCAGGCCGACCAGCAGCGCGAGTCCGATGTTGTGGATCTGCCCGATACCCACGCCCTCGATGGCGTGGGGCAACAGTCCCAGCAGCGCCGCGCCGAGCAAGGCGCCGGTGGCAAAGCTCACCAGATGCGGCAGCACGCGCACGCGCGCTGAATTCGGCGTCAGCAGGAACACCGATGCAGCGATGGCGCTCAGCGCACCGCCGAGCGCGGTGAAGAGAATGATCCAGGCGAGAAGGGGCATGGGGAGAAGGCTGTTGGCGACTGGCGGCTGGCGACTGGCCAGCGCCGGGAACGGATTCTTGGTGTCGGGTCAGACTAGCATGGGCGTCAAGAGCCTCTTTTCCGGTGGCTCTGTTTCTTGCTGTGGGGCCGGCTTTAGCCGGCTTCGGAAGTGTCAGGCTGAAGCCTGACCTACAGAAGGATTGGCCTACACGAGCCACACCAGTGTCGCCATGCGTCCCGTCTTCGGCTGGCGGCGGTAGGAGAAGAATCGTTCGTCGTCGGCAAAGACGTTGAAGCCGCCGCCGTAGATGCTGCGAACGCCCAGCCGGGTCAGTTCGCGGCGGGCGAGTTCGTAGAGATCGGCCTGCCAGCGCCCGCGGGCGTTCGCCACGAAAGCTGCAGCATTGCCGGCATCCCGGGCCATGAACTGGTCGCGGACTTCGCTGCCGACCTCGAAGGCATCCTGTTCGATGGCGGGGCCGAGCCAGGCCAGCAGGTTCTGCGGCGGGGTTTCAAGCGCCCCGATCGTCTGTTCCAGTACGCCGCCGACCAGACCTCGCCAGCCGGCGTGCGCGGCGCCGACGCGAGTGCCGGCGCGGTCGCAGAACAGCACGGGCAGGCAGTCGGCGGTCATGACGACGCAGACCTGGCCCGGGGCTTTCGCCACGGAGGCATCGGCAGTCGGCGGGACATCCTGCGACCGGGCTGCGACGACGTTCACGCCATGCACCTGGGTGAGCCAGGCAGGTTCGGCGGGAAGCTGCAGCGATTCGCGCAAACGCCTGCGGTTTTCGGCCACGGCTACGGGATCGTCGCCGACATGGGTGGCGAGATTGAAACTGGCGTAATCGCCGGTGCTGACGCCTCCGGCACGGAGGGTGACGGCGGAACGAACGCTGGGAGGGGCAGGCCAGTCGGGGGGGAGGTATTGGGGGTCGGTCATGACTCTTCATGTAGGTCAGGCTTTAGCCTGACACTTCGTCAGGCCGGCTGAAGCCGGCCCCACAGGGAAGAAAGACCGAGCCTACGACTCATCGCCCCCTCCCCCGCTTGCGGGGGAGGGCCGGGGCGGGGGGGTCCGCCGCATCCTTCGCCAGCACCTTCAGCAGCCGCTGCATGTCCTTCGGCAGCGACGCAACCACCTCGACCGGCTTGCCCGACACCGGATGCTCGAACTCCAGCCGTGCCGCATGCAGGGCCTGCCGGCCGAACTCCCGCAGCGCCTCGACCAGCGCCGGCGACGCCCCCTTGGGCAGCAACAGCCGTCCGCCGTAGGTCTTGTCCCCGACCAGCGGATAGCGGATGTGCGCCATGTGCACGCGGATCTGATGCGTGCGTCCGGTTTCCAGGTTCAGCCGGAGATGGGTATGCCCGCGGTAGCGATGCAGCACGCGGTAGTGGGTGATCGACTCGCGCCCGTCCTCGCGGATGGCCTGCTTGAGCCGGTCCACGGGATGCCGGCCGATCGGGGCGTCGACCGTGCCGCCCGCCGTCATCACGCCGACGCAGATGGCCTCGTATTCGCGCTGGACCTCGTGGGCCTCGATCGCCCGCACCAGCGCCGTATGCGCCTCCAGCGTGCGTGCGATGACCAGCAGGCCGCTGGTGTCCTTGTCGATCCGGTGGACGATGCCGCCGCGCGGCAGGTGGACGAGATCCGGGTCGAAGTGCAGCAGCGCGTTCTGCAGCGTGCCGGCCGAGTTGCCGGCACCGGGATGCACGACCAGCCCTGCCGGCTTGTTGATCACCAGGACGTGCTTGTCCTTGTGTACGACGTCCAGATCGATCGATTCGGGCGCCACCTCGACCGCCTCGGGCAGGGTCGCTTCGACCTCGATCTGCTCGCCGCCCAGCACCTTGTCCCTGGGCCGCAGCTTCGCCCCGTTGACCAGGATCTGACCGGACTCGATCCAGTCCTTGATGCGGGTTCGGGAATAGTCGGACAGCAGTTCGGCCAGCACCTGGTCCAGCCTTTGCCCCATGTGGTCGTGCGGAATCGTCAGGGAATGGCGGATAGGCTGGGTCATGTGGAACTTGAGTGGCTGGCGGGAGACGAATGGGAAGCCCGGTCTCCCGTATACTCCCGCGCCTCTTCGGCCGGATTACCGTCGGATCGCTTCAAAAATGCTGAACAAGTTTCGCACGCCCCTGCTGGTCCTGGCCACGACCGCGCTGCTCGCACTCGGCGGCTGCGGCAACAAGAACAAGGACATCATCGGCAGCGCCGACAAGCTGTACGAGTCCGCCAAGAGGGCGTCCGACAACGGCAACTACCGCGACTCCATCGCCTATTACGAAGCGCTCGAAGCCCGCTTCCCCTTCAGCAACCAGGCCAAGCAGGGCCAGCTCGACCTGATGTACGCGTACTACCGCAACGCCGAGCCCGAGTCCGCCATCGACCAGGCCGACCAGTTCATCCGCGAGAATCCCGCCCATCCGCGCGTCGACTACGCGTACTACATCAAGGGCCTCGCCCAGTTCGAGCGCAACCCGAATTTCCTCGAACGCTGGTTCAACGCCGATCTCTCGCAGCGTCCGCCGATCGATGCACGCAAGTCGTTCCAGTCCTTCCAGACCCTCGTGCAGCGCTATCCCAACAGCCAGTACGCCGCCGATTCGCGCCAGCGCATGATCTTCCTGCGCAATCGCCTGGCCGCCTACGAAGTCTACGTCGCGGACTACTACCTCAAGCGCGGCGCCTACGTCGGCGCCATCAACCGCTGCAAATACACCGTGGAAAACTACGACGGCGCGCCGCAGATGCAGCACGCCCTGATGATCATGTCGGAAAGCTACAAGCGGCTCGGCATGACGGATCTGGCGGCGCAGACGGACAAGGTGATTCAGGAGAACTTTGCCGGGGTGTCGCCGGATACGGTGGGGAAGGTGGGGAAGAAGAGTTGGTGGAAGTTCTGGTGAGAAGCTAAGGTCTCAAGCTCAATTTCTGGCTAGCAGCTCACCGCTCGCGGCTCACTGCTATCTCGTCCGATACCCACTCGTAATCGGATACCTCCAATCCCTCCCGAACGCCCGGTCACTGATCCTCACCCCCGGCGGCGCCTGCCTTCTCTTGTATTCATTCCGCTTCACCATCTCGAGCACCCGGCCGACCGTGGCGCGGTCGAAGCCGCGGGCGGTGATTTCGTCGACGGACAGATCGTCCTCGATGAAAAGTTCGAGGATGGCGTCGAGGATTTCGTAGGGCGGCAGCGAATCGGAATCCTTCTGATCGGGGCGCAGTTCGGCTGACGGCGGGCGATCGATCACCCGCTGCGGAATCACTTTCGTGCCGGCAGGTGCAATGCCGTTGCGATAGTTCGCGAGGCGATACACCAGCATCTTGCTGCAGTCCTTGATCGGGGCGAAGCCGCCGTTCATGTCGCCGTAGAGCGTGGCGTAGCCGACGGCCATTTCGCTCTTGTTGCCCGTCGTCACCAGCATGCGGCCGGTCTTGTTCGAGATCGCCATCAGCAGCACGCCGCGGATGCGGGCCTGGATGTTTTCTTCCGTCGTGTCTGGCTCGCGGCCGGCGAACACTTCCCTGAGCGCGCCGAGCGTGGATTCGAACATGCCCTCGATCGAGATGACGTCGTAGCGAACGCCGAGCGTACGTGCCTGCAATGCTGCGTCGTCGAGGCTCATCTGCGAGGTGTAACGCGAAGGCATCATCACGACATGCACGCGATCGGCGCCGAGCGCATCGACCGCGATGGCGAGCGTCAGCGCGGAATCGACGCCGCCGGACAGTCCCAGCACGACGCCCGGGAAACGGTGTTTCTCCACGTAGTCGTGCACGCCCAGCACCAGCGCCCCGTAGACGCTGGCCTCTTCGCTCAGCAGCGGTTCGATGTGCGCCGGACGCGGCACCGCCTTGCCATCGGTCAGATCGATGTCGACCGGCGTGATGCTCTGAACGAAGGGCGCGACCCGCTGCACGACTTCGCCGGCGGCATTCATGACGAAGGAACCGCCGTCGAACACCAGTTCATCCTGGCCGCCGAGCAGGTTCACATAGACGACCGGCAGGCCGGTGTCGCGCACGCGCTCGCGCACCACGGTCTCGCGGCGTTCCTGGTAGCCGAGTGAATACGGCGAGCCGTTGATGACGACGATGAGCTGCGCGCCCGCCGCGTGCGCCGCGATGGCGGGCGCCGGCTCCCAGATGTCCTCGCAGATCAGCAGCGCGATGCGGATGCCGTTGAGCTCGACGATCTTCGTTTCCTTGCCATCCCTGAAGTAGCGCTTCTCGTCGAAGACCTTGTAGTTGGGCAATTCCTGCTTGCGGTAGCTGGCGAGCAGTCGGCCGTCGCGCACGACCGCGGCGGCGTTGTAGATCCCGCCGTCGGCATATTCCGGATAGCCGACCATCGCGGTGATGCCGCGGGTTTCCTCACGCACGCGCGCAAGCGCGGTTTCGACCTGGCGCCGCAGTCCGGTGTGGAACAGCAGATCCTCGGGCGGATACCCGGAAAGGCTCAGCTCCGGCATCAGCACCAGGTCGGCGTGCAGTTCGTCGCGCGCGCGCGCGGCGGCGTCGAGAACGTGCTGCGTGTTGCCGCTTACATCCCCCACGAACAGGTTCAGCTGCGCCAGGGCGATTCGGAGGGTGGGGGTGGGCATCGGGAGCGTGAGGGACTGGAAGGGAGGCCGGATTATTGCGGAATAACGCCGCGCTGTGTGGGCTGAGGAGAAGACCCCCACCCTAACCCTCCCCCGCTTCGCGGAGGAGGGGATCGGAACGGGAGGCGGGCTCTTTGTCTGGTCCCCTCCTCCGCGAAGCGGGGGAGGGTTAGGGTGGGGGCCTCTTCGCCGCCACCACCACCGCCTCCCAGATCACCTGCAGCACCGATTCCGTCCGCTGCAGCACATCGTTGTCCCAGAAGCGCAGCACGCGGTATCCCTGAGATTTCAGGAAGCGAGACCGTTGCGCGTCATAGGCAATGGAAGACTGGTGCTGGCTTCCGTCCAGTTCGACGACCAGGCGCGCGTCCAGGCAGACGAAGTCGACGATGTACGGGCCAATGGGAAACTGCCGCCTGAACCTCACATCGGCGATGTGATGGCGCCGCAGGAAATACCAGAGATGACGTTCGGCGTCGGTGGGATCTCGACGCAGGACTCGTGCACGTTCCTGTGCCAGCTTGTCGCGCATTCCTTTGCTCCGCTGCCCCCACCCTAACCCTTCCCCGCTACGCGGAGGAGGGGATCAGAGCAGAGCCCGCAATAAAACTCTCATCGGCCCTTTCCGGTCCCTTCCTCCGCGCAGCGGGGGAGGGTTAGGGTGGGGCGTCTCGAATCCGCCCTACTTCTTCTTCGCCGCTTTCTTGACCTTCTTCTTGGCAGCCTTCTTCACCGGTGCCTTCTTCACAGGCTTCTTCGGCGCGGACTGCTTGACTGCTGGCTTTTTGGCCGGAGCTGCCTTCTTCGGCGCAGGCACTGCCTTCGACTTCGCTGCGCCCTTCTTCTTCCCGCCCTTCTTCATCTGCTCGACGATCGCCTTGCCCAGATCCGCGGGGCTCTTCACCGTGCGTACGCCCGCACGCTCGAGCGCAGCGAACTTGTCGGCCGCCGTGCCCTTGCCGCCCGACACGATTGCGCCCGCGTGACCCATGCGCTTGCCCGCAGGCGCGGTCACGCCGGCGATGTAGGCAACGACCGGCTTGGTGACGTTCTCGCGAATGAAATCAGCCGCCGCCTCTTCGTCGGCGCCGCCGATCTCGCCGACCATGATGATGCCTTCGGTCTTGGGGTCTTGTTCGAACTTCGCCAGCACGTCGATGAAGTTCATGCCGCGCACCGGGTCGCCGCCGATGCCGACGCAGGTGCTCTGACCGAGGCCGGCGTTGGTGGTCTGGAACACGGCTTCGTACGTGAGCGTACCCGAGCGCGACACGATGCCGATCTTGCCCGGCTTGTGGATGAAGCCCGGCATGATGCCGATCTTGCATTCGCCCGGCGTGATGACGCCAGGGCAGTTCGGGCCGACCAGCAGGCTGCCGTAGCTGGCGAGCGAGGCCTTCACCTTCACCATGTCGTTCACCGGAATGCCTTCGGTGATGCAGACGATGAGTTCGATGCCGGCATCGGCGGCTTCGATGATCGCATCCGCGGCATACGGCGCCGGCACGTAGATCATGCTGACCGTCGCGCCCGTGTCCTTCACCGCATCGCGCACGGTGTTGAAGACAGGCAGATTCAGATGCTTTTCGCCGCCGCGACCCGGCGTCACACCGCCGACGAGCTTGGTGCCGTACGCGATGCACTGTTCCGAGTGAAACGTACCCTGCTTGCCGGTGAAGCCCTGGCAGATGACGCGGGTGTTCTTGTTGATCAGGATGGACATGGGAAACCTACTGGTTACTGGCAACTGGCTGCTGGCCAGAAAAACGCGTCCCCTCCTCCGCGAAGCGGAAGAGGGACAGGGAGGGGGCGGAAACCCGCTGGATCACTTCTTCGCCGCCGCGACGACTTTCTTCGCCGCATCGGTGAGATCGGCGGCCGCCGTGATCGCCAGGCCGCTGTCCGCGAGGATCTTGCGGCCGAGTTCGGCATTCGTGCCTTCGATGCGAACCACGACCGGCACTTCGACACCGACATCCTTCACGGCGTGAATGATGCCTTCGGCGATCATGTCGCAGCGGACGATGCCGCCGAAAATGTTCACCAGGATGGCGCGCACGTTCTTGTTCGAGAGAATCAGCTTGAACGCCACCGTGACGCGCTCGCGCGTCGCGCCGCCGCCGACGTCCAGGAAGTTCGCCGGCGAACCGCCGTGCAGCTGGATGAGATCCATCGTCGCCATGGCGAGGCCCGCGCCATTCACCATGCAGGCGATGTCGCCATCCAGCGAAACGTAGTTGAGCTCGTGCTCGGCAGCAGCGCGTTCCATCGCGTCTTCCTGGCTGTCATCGCGCCATTTGGCGATTTCCTTGTGACGGAACAGCGCGTTGTCTTCTATGTTGATCTTGGCATCGAGCGCGACGAGCTTGCCGTCGGCGTTGACGATCAGCGGATTCACTTCGACCAGGGCGCAATCCTCTTCGAGGTAGAGCTTGTACAGCGCCTGCGCAATCTTCGAGAACTCATCGATCTGCTTGCCTTCGAGCCCCAGACCGAAGCCGAGAACGCGACACTGCGAGGGCTGCAGGCCGGTCGCCGGATGCACGTTCACGCGGATGATCTTTTCCGGCGTGTGTGCAGCGACTTCTTCGATGTCCATGCCGCCGGCGGCGGAGGCGATGAACGCAATGTGACCTTTGTCGCGATTCAACACGAGGCTGAGGTACAGCTCCTTGACGATCTTCGAGCCTTCCTCGACGAAGACCTGATGGATCGGCAGACCCTCTGGTCCAGTCTGGTGCGTGACCAGCGTCTTGCCGAACATGCCTTCGGCAGCTTGTGCCGCCGCTTCCGGCGAATCCACCAGCTTCACGCCACCGGCCTTGCCGCGACCACCTGCATGAACCTGGGCCTTCACCACCCACTTGGAGCCGCCGATCTTGCGAGCCGCGTCCGCAGCCTCCGCTCCGGTGGACGCCACCAGCCCGTTCGGGACTGGAATTCCATAGCGCGCGAACAGCTGCTTCGACTGGTACTCGTGCAAATTCATCGGAAGGAAGTCTCGTGTGGGCCAGCGGGAAAGGCCGCGTATTCTGGAGGAATTCGCCGGTGATGCAAAGGCGGGCAGAAGCTGGCTGCCATGCCCGGAAGTCTGGAGTGCATGTCTGCCGTCGAGGCCCCGTGCAATCCGATCCTCCCATGCTAATTTTGCTGCAATGAAGCCCTCCGACCCGCTTGCAGCAAGTGCGTCCTCGATCCTGGCGTGGCGCGTCCTGACGCTGGTCAACGTGTTCCGGCTGCTGGTGCCGCCGCTGCTCGCGATTCTGTTCGTCACGCTCTCGCCGAGCCCGGTGGGCCAGGTCCGGCCGGGCATTTTCATCGGTACCGCGCTCGCCTACTTCCTGTTCGCGATCGGCTCGATTCCAGGCATCCGTCGACGCACGCCGGGCATCGACATCCAGAGCGTCATCGGCGGCGGCGTCGACGTCATCGCCATCGCACTGCTCACCTATTCCAGCGGCGGCATGAGCAGCGGCCTGGGCGCGATCCTGGTGCTGCCGATCGGCGCAGCCAGTTTCATCCTCGGACAACGTCTCGCATTCATGCTGGCGGCGCTGGCGGCACTCAGCCTGCTGGTCCAGCAGGGATTCATGACCCTGATGGGCGGCCCGGCGGACGCCGGCGATTTCACCGCGGCCGGCATCGTCGGCGCACTCATCTTCATCCTGACGCTGGGCATCGGCCCGCTCAGCCGCAGCTTGCGCGAAAGCGAAGAACGCGTGCGGCTACGCGAGGTCGACGCCGCCAATCTGGCCGAACTGAATCAGTTCATCGTCCAGCATCTACGCGAAAGCATCCTGGTCGTCGACGAGAACGACAGCATCCGGCTCATCAACGAATCCGCATCGCAACTGCTGAAGCGCGGCCCCGTGAGTCGCGGCACGCCGCTCGGCGAAGTCTCGCCGCGCCTGCTCTACCTGCTCGGCACCTGGCGCGCGCACTCCTATGACTGGCAGATGAGTTCGCTGTCGGTCGTGACCGCGGACGGCGGCAGCATCGTGCAGCCGCACTTCGTTTCGCTCGATCGCGAAAGCAAGGGCCCGACGCTGATCTTCCTCGAAGACATGACGCTGATCGCCGAGCGCGTGCAGCAGTCGAAACTCGCCGCCCTCGGCCGGCTCAGCGCCAGCATCGCGCACGAGATCCGCAATCCCGTCGGCGCCATGAGCCATGCAGCACAACTGCTGGCGGAAGCCCCGTCGCTGAGCGCGCAGGAAAAGCGGCTCACGACCATCATCACCAACAACGGCGAGCGCGTCAGCACCATCATCGACAACGTGTTGCAGCTTTCGCGCCGAGACACCACGCGCCAGGAGCGCATCGAACTGAACGGCTGGATGCGCGAGTTCCTGACGGAATTCCGACAGACCTCGCAGATCGGCGAGGATGCTCTGCGCTTCGATCCTGCCGTTCAGGATCTGGAAGTCCGCGTCGATCCCACGCACCTGCACCAGCTCATGTGGAACCTGTGCGAGAACGCGCTGAAATACGGCCGCGATTCGCAGGGTCAGGGCATCGTGGAAATCCAGACCGGGCGCATCGCCCTGTCCGAACGCCCCTACCTCGAAGTCCTGGATCGCGGCCCAGGCATCTCTGCGCCGGACGCGGAGCGCATCTTCGAACCGTTCTTCACCGGCGGCAAAGGCGGCACGGGGCTTGGTCTGTTCATCGCCCGCGAACTGGCGCAGTGCAATCGCGCCGTGCTGGCGTATGAGGCACGACCCGGCGGAGGTGCGAGTTTCAGGCTGGTGTTTGCGGATCCGCAGCGGTGGGAGTGATGTCGAGAAAATCCGCGACGGTCATGCTTGAGTCATGTCCGGACCGCATTACACAGTTCGCTCACGGCGAGGCCGACCACGGCGCGGATGCCCGCGACTTGCACGCCGTGCCGTCGCATAGGTTGTCATAGCCTCTGAAACACCGAGGCCGAACGGATTGCGGACAGTGACGCTCCCGTACATCGCGCGATCCTGCAGGTCCTCCGTCAGCAGCAGCGAGCAATCCTGCAACTGCGCGGCGGCTACGATGAGGCTGTCCCACCAGCTCAGCCGGTATCGCACCTCGACATCATGCGCACGCACGAGCAAGTCCATATCCGTCGGCTGCGGATTCCAGGTCAGCAGATCCCGGATCTCGTCCCAGGCTTCCGATGACGACAAGACAGGCTTGATCTTTCACGTATAGGTTACGTAGCACTCGTTCAGCACCTGCATGCTGGTGCGACCGAGATGATCACGCCATAGTCGTTCGAGCCACTCCTTGGCAAGTGGCTGCTTTGTCTGTTCATTCGCCTGCTGGGCGTAGACGAAGATATTCGTATCAACGAAGACCGGCGCGGTCATACAACTCATCGCGTGCAGGTTTGCGATCGTCCGCCCAATCGAACTCGAACGGCTTCCTTGAAAGATGGCGTCGCATCGCCTCGTTGTAGTCGCGTACTTCGCGCAGGCGCTCCTGCAATAACTCGCCCAGCAGGCGAGACACGCTCTTCCCCTGCCGGGCAGCATAGATGCGCACCCAGTTGGCGGTCTTTTCGTCGAGAGTGATCGTGATGTTTTTCACGGGCGCGCGGGATGTATGAGGCTGAAAAAAAATATACACGAATATCGTGTCATTCCTCAACGATCGGCCAAGACAACGACGCAAGTACACCGACTCGGATTTCTGTACATCTCGTGTGGATATTCACCGACCCGTATATCCGCCGGTACTTCATAGTGACTGGACACGCACTCCCGGCAAGGATGCCCGCATGTCCTCATCTGGCAATACCCACGATCCCAGCTACAAGCTGCTGTTCAGCCATCCCGAGATGATCGCCGACCTGCTGCGCGGCTATGTCCGCCAGTCATGGGTCGAACAATTGGATTTCGCCAGCCTCGAACGCGTCAACGGCCACTACGTGACTGCCGATCTGCGCGAACGCGAGAACGACCTGGTGTGGCGAGTACGCTGGACCAATGGTGATCGCTGGCTCTATGTCTATTTGCTGCTGGAGTTCCAATCCACGCCGGATGCGTTTATGGCATTGCGGGTCATGACCTATCTCGGCCTGCTGTATCAGGATTTGCTCAAGGCCGGGCAACTGACCGCGGAGGGCAAGCTGCCACCCGTGCTGCCCCTGGTGCTGTACAACGGCGAACGTCCCTGGCGCGCCTCCACCGAGATGGCGGAGCTGATCGACACCGTACCGGGCGGCCTGGAAGTGTTCCGTCCGGCGCTGCGCTACCTGCTGCTGGAAGAGAGCCGCTACGCGGACGATCCGCTGCCGGACACGCGCAACCTGGTGGCCAGCGTGTTCGGACTGGAGAACAGCTGCAGTCCCGAGGACTTGCGGCGGGTGCTGGGCCGGCTGATCGACTGATTGGTCGCGCCGGAACAACTGCAACTGCGCCGACACTTCGCCGTGTGGATCAATAGGGTTCTGTTGCGCTCGCGGATGCCGGGTATGAGCTTCGACGAACTGACCGACCTGCAGGAGATCGACAACATGCTCTCCGAACGCGTCAAAGACTGGACGAAGAACTGGAAGGAACAGGGAATCGCGGAAGGACGAGCAGAGGGTCGTGTCGATCTCATCACCCGGCTGCTCTCGAAGCGCTTCGGCCCGCTCACCGACGACGTACGCAATCGCATCTCCGGCGCTTCCATCGATGAACTCGATGCCATCGGCGAACGCCTGCTGACTGCGCAGACACTGCAGGAAGCAATGGAGTCGAACTGAAATCCAGCCGGGTGACATGTCGCCGGACCTGCCCAGTACAAACGCCCCGCGAGCCTGCGGAACATACACGCGTGAGATAGCGCTCCTCGCCATTTCCCGGATCGCAGCACGCGCTCAGACCCGGCATGAACACTTGCGCTCCGAGAGCAAGACCAGAGAGTGTTCGCGTCCATGCGTTTCCGCTGCGACTACGATCCACGTCTCATCGACCGCATAACGACAAATCTGCGCGATTCGCCCAGTTATTCAACACCCGCGCACGAGCAGGCGCTCTACCCTTCGCGCATGCCCTCCTATCTGCACGAAGCGCTTCTGCTGCTGTTCCGCAATCGTCCCGGGCTGGCGCCAGAGTTGCTGCGCGACGCGCTGCAGGTCGATCTGCCTCCCTACACTCAAGCACGCATTGAATCGACCGATCTCACGGAAATCGAACCCGCGGAATATCGCGCCGATCTGGTCGTACTGTTACTGAACGACACCTCGGTACTCGGCGTCATCGTCGAAGCCCAACTCTCGCGCGATGAACGCAAGCGCTTCGCCTGGCCAGTTTACGTGACCAACCTGCGTGCGCGCCTGAGATGCCCCGTCTGCCTGCTCGTCGTCACGACGAACGAGTCCGTAGCGCGCTGGGCCGGCAAGCCGATCGAACTGGGAGCAGGAAACGTCTTTACGCCGCAGGTGCTGCACCCCTCCGGTATTCCCGAAATCACGGACAGCGATCAGGCGCTGGCCGATCCGGAACTCGCCGTGCTGTCCTCGATGGCGCATGGCCACGACGCCGATACGGACAAAGCCGTACGAATCGCGTTCGTCGCGCAATCGGCCAGCGAAAGCCTCGACGACGACCGGAGCCAGTTGTATCTTGATC
This sequence comes from Povalibacter sp., assembly GCF_036735925.1. Taxonomy (NCBI): domain Bacteria; kingdom Pseudomonadati; phylum Pseudomonadota; class Gammaproteobacteria; order Steroidobacterales; family Steroidobacteraceae; genus Povalibacter; species Povalibacter sp. Next base: position 115 of record NZ_DAINNK010000085.1, on the reverse strand, counting down.
TCATCCTCAGTTCCTTGAGCGAGGTCGCCCGCCGGGCGTTGCAAGCCATGAATCCAGCCAAGTACGAGTATCAGAGCGAGTTCGCCCGCAAGTACTTCTCGCAGGGCATCGAGAA
>NZ_DAINNK010000084.1:14809-19419 GCF_036735925.1 Povalibacter sp. | reverse complement strand
AAGCCGGCCCCACAGGAAGAAGAGGAAACGGAGTCCGCCTGATTAAAGCGACCGCGCTGCGAACGTATCGCACTGATCCATCGAGCCGGTGTCTAGGCCGCGCTTGAACCAGCGCACGCGCTGTTCGGACGTGCCGTGCGTGAACGCTTCCGGCGGTGCGCGACCCTGGGTGAGCCGGTCATCGCCGATGGCGGCGGCGGCATTGAGGCCTTCTTCGACATCGCCGGATTCGAGCAGCGGTCGGGACTGATCGGCGTTGTGTGCCCAGATGCCGGCGAAGCAGTCGGCCTGCAGTTCCTGGCGTACTGAAATCGCGTTGGCCTCGGCTTCGCTCGCGCGCTGACGCGCGGCGGTGGTCTTCTCTGATATGCCCAGCAGCGTCTGCACGTGATGGCCGACTTCGTGGGCGATGACGTATGCCTGCGCGAAGTCGCCGGGCGCGCCGAAGCGATCCTTCAGTTCCTGGTAGAAAGTCAGGTCGATGTAGACCTTGTGATCGGCAGGACAGTAGAACGGGCCCATCGCCGACTGGCCGAAACCGCAACCGGTCTGCACGCCTTCGGAAAAGAGCACCAGCTTCGGCTGCTCGTAGGCGCGGCCCGCCGAGGCGAAGATCGCGCCCCAGGTATCTTCGGTGTCGGCGAGCACTTTCGAGACGAGGACGCGCGCCTCCGCTTCGGTCGCCGATTCCTGATACGGGACCTGCTGCTCCTGCACCGGGCCCTGCTCCTGCATCCCCTGCAGCACGACGTTCGGATCCTGTCCGAAATACATCGCCACGAGGGCAAGGACGATGGTCCCGAGACCGATCCCGCCGGCGCGGCCATAACGGATGCCGCGACGATCTTCGACATTGCTGCTTTCGCGCCGATCACCCAGACGCATAGACGTTCTCCCCGCAGGCCATGGTATCGCGGCCCGATTATTCGCCGATGGCTGCAGCCGCGTCGAGGCGCAAGCGACGGGAGTTTCCGCAATGGCCGGCACCGGCAACGTCGGGACCGACGATCAACCCGTGTGCTGGCTGGAGAGTTCCGGCTGCGGACGGGCGCGCGCCAGGATCGCGCTGCGGTAGAAATCGATGAGACGGGCGGTCATGGCGGATGCCGACCAGGTCGCGGCATAGATCCGGGCTTCTTCCGCCATCGCACTGCGTATCTGCGGATCGCCGAGCAGGCGCGCCACGATCGCGGCAAATCCCGCTTCGTCGTCCGGCGCAACGCGGGCGCCGCGTTCGGGCCGGACGATGTCGGCCGTTCCCATGTGGGCGGTGGAGACGACCGGCACACCCAGCGCCATGGCTTCCAGCAGCACCAACCCCTGCGTTTCGGTCCTGGACGAGAACACGAACAGGTCACCGGCCTTGTAGCAATCCAGCAGCGCGCTGTCGCGCGACAGATAGCCGACGAAGCGGACGTGTTGCGACAGCCCAAGCGATGCTGCGTACGACTTGCAGTGTGCGAGCGCCGGACCTTCGCCGGCGACGATCAGCACGACGTCCGGGTGACGGGTGATCACGTGCGTCAGCATCCGGAACAGGAAGTCGATGTTCTTCTCGTGCGCGATGCGACCGACATGCACCAGCGTCGGCTGCTGCGGCGCGATGTTCAGTTGTGCGCGAAACCGCGCGCCGTCGCCGGCGGCGAAGCGCTCCATCTCCATGCCGGTCGGAACGATCTGCATGGGACAACGCACGCCGTAGTTCTCCAGCGCGTCCTGCATCGCGCGCGAAGGCACGACCAGCGCATCGAGTACATTGCATTGCGACGACGTGAAGCGCCGCGCGATGAAGCGCATCAGGCCGCGCGGCATCAGCGGCACGTAGTGATAGAGGTATTCCTCGAAATAGGTGTGATAGGTCTCGATCGCCGGAATGCCCAGTTCGCGCGCGATGCGCACGCCCTGATAGTGCGCGATGAACGGCGTCTGGATGTGCACGAGATCGAAACCTCGCTGCGACAGCTTCGAGCGCAGCTGGCGCAGCGGCGCGAGTTTCATCGCGCGGTCTTCGGGATCGCGCGGCAGGTAGCGCGAAGGGATGCGCACGATCTCGTCGTCGTCGGCTCCCTGCCATGCGACCGGGTACTCCGGGGCAACCAGCACGGTTTCCACGCCCGCTGCATGCAGCCCGCGACGGAAGGTCTGGATGGACGTCGATACGCCGTTGATGCGTGGGAAGTAGACGTCGGAAATCATCAGCACGCGCATGCCGGCAGCGTAGCGGTGCCGGATGACGGCGGGATGACAGTGAGCGTGCCTTCTTCTTCCCCTTGTGGGGCCGGCTTCAGCCGGCCTTCTGAAGAAGTCAGGCTAAAGCCTGACCTACAGGAAGACCGGAATCAGCGCGTGCCCTTCGTCCCGGTCGCGGTGCTCGCGGATGCTGCGGCCGTCGTCTCCGACTTCGCCGTCGTCGCGACCGGCTTGGCCGCCGGCTTCTTCGCGGCGGCCGGAGCGGGCGTCGCCTTCTTGGCCGGCTTTGCCTTTTCCTTCGGCAGGATCGTGCCGTTGCGCGCGGCTTCGAATTCTTCAGCGGTTACCAGCAGCTCATCCTTGCCGTTCCAGTTCGCGCCTTCGGGCACGCGATTCTCGACATGCCGCGCCGAGGCGACGTACTGCTCGAGCGTCAGACCCGGTGCCGGCTGGGCCGGCAGCTTCTTCTTGCTGCCGCGCTGCGCATTGATTTCCGGACGCTGCGTGCGGGTGACCGGCACCGCAATGCCGCGCGGATCGTCGGCCAGCTTCGTCACCAGATCGAGATCGATCGACACGTTGTGCTGCTTGACGGTCTGCCACATCTGATCGGAGATCGCGGCATTCAGCAGCGCATCGGCGCCGCTCGGATGTTCGCGCTCGTCATCTTCGGCCACCGGAAACGCCTGCACGAACAGCGCGCCCTGATGCCAGCCGAACACGAAAGGCTGGTTCACCACCGTCACCTTGGTGCCGACGGGAATGTCGTCGTACAGCTCGGCGATGTCCTCGGGATAGAAGCGGATGCAGCCATGGCTCGAGCGCATGCCGACGCCATAGGGCTTGTTGGTACCGTGCACGAGGTAACTCGGCCAGCCCAGCGTCATCTTGTACGCGCCGAGCGGATTGTCCGGACCGGGCGGCACGACTCGCGGCAGCGGATCGCCCGCTTCGCGATGCTCCTTGCGGACCGAAGCCGGCGGCGTCCAGGTCGGATTCTTCGCCTTGCTCAGGATCTTGGTGGTGCCTTCGGGCGTCGACCAGCCCACCTTGCCGACACCGATCGGATGCGTAAGGACGGTTTGCGGCTCGCCTTCCTTCACCTTCGGAAAGTAGTACACGCGCAGTTGCGCGAGATTGATCACGAGTCCCTCTCGCGGCGCATTCGGCAACACGTACTGCGTCGGCACGACGACTTCGCGATCGACGCCCGGCACCCACGGATCGATGCCCGGATTGGCACGAACCATTTCCTCGTAGCCGACATTGAAGCGCCGCGCGATGTCGGAGAACGTGTCCTCGCCCTGCACCTTCGTCACCTGCAGCGTGCCGATGACGTCCTGCTCGGGCTGCAGTTCGAAGCGATGCGTTGCAACAGGTTCGACGTAGACCGGTGCAGGCGGCGCCGGCGGCACCTCTTCGACCACGGGTTCCGTCCTGGGCTGCAGGAGTTCGCAACCCGCCAGCAGGAACATCGCCGTCAGAGCGGCGCCATGTCGGACAAGGCCGACAGAAGAAAACGATCGCGGATTCATGCGGCCCTTTTACCAAATGAGGCGGATCGGCGCGACCTGCAAAGCCGGCGCGGCGAGATGACCGTCGCTGGGTGCCAACGGTTCCTGAAGAGAAGAAATGGCCGCAAAAAGGCGCAAGAGTCACATAGTCGGAATGAATGAATTCCGGCTTTGAGGTTTTTTGCGCCTTTTTGCGGCCATTCCTCCGGGATCAGAGAAACACCGGCCGATCGGGCAGCTCGTTGCGATCGGCCGCGGGGAAGTGCTGCGCGATAAGCTGGCCCGCGGCGCGGATACCTTCGACGCAGGCCTGCGAGGCCCGGCCGGCGGCGAAGTGTTTTTCCATCTGCTGGCAGATCGCGCGCCACTGCTGTTCGCCCACCTTCTCCCGATAACCCCGGTCCGCGACGATCTCGACGTCGTGGTCTGCCCACAGAACGTAGATCAGCACGCCATTGTTCAGCTCGGTGTCCCAGACCCGCAGGTGGGCGAAGGCGTCGATGGCGCGCGAGCGCGGCGAGACGTCGTGCCACAGTTCCAGAAAGTCGAGATCGTTTTCGATGGCGAAACGGATCTCGCCGCCGTGCTGCTTTTCCGTCTCGCGGATGGCGTCTTCGATCGACGCCAGCGTCGGCGCATCGAACACGCGCCGCAGGTTCCAGCCGGTGCTGAAGAGATGACGACAGGTGCGGGCGAAGTTCATGCGCCGTCACCAGCGACCGGAGGCGCCGCCGCCACCGAAACCGCCGCCTCCGCCGCTCCAGCCGCCGCCCCCGAATCCTCCCCCACCGCCAAAGCCGCCTCCCCAGCCGCCGCCGAAACCGCCACCGCGGCGATGACTGCTCCAGCCGCCGCCGCCAAAGCCTCCGCCCCCGAACAGCGTGAAAATGAACGCCAGTACGGCGG
>NZ_DAINNK010000084.1:0-14799 GCF_036735925.1 Povalibacter sp. | reverse complement strand
CCGCCGCAGGATGCCGCCGCCGATCACGACCAGCACGAACAGCATCGGCAGCAGCGAGCCGATGCCCTCCACCGACGGCTGCTCGTGCCGTGCCGGTTCGGGCAGCGGTTCACCTTCGATCAGTGCGACCAGGCGCGCGACACCCTGGCTGATGCCGCCGTAGTAATCGTCCTGGCGGAAGCGCGGCACGATCACCTGCTGCACGATGCGATTGGCGATCACATCGGGAATCGCGCCTTCGAGTCCGTAGCCGACCTCGATGCGCACTGCGCGATCGTCCTTCGCCACCAGCAGCAGCACGCCGTCGTCGATGTCCTTGCGCCCCAGCTTCCAGCTCTCGACGACGCGAATGGAGTACTGCTCGATCGCCTCGGGCTGCGTCGTCGGCAGGATCAGCACCGTGATCTGGCTGCCTTTGCGCTGGTAAAGATCGCGGATGGTCTGTTCGAGCGAGGCGATCTGCGGCGGCGTGAGCGTGCCGGTCTGGTCCATCACCGGCGCGGTGAGCGTCGGGACGGGAATCTGGGCGAAGGATGCCGGCGCAAGGAAAAACAGCAGCGATAGCAGTGCGGCAAAGAGGCCCCCACCCCAACCCTCTGCTGCACATGGATGTGCGAATGCCGCGCGCGCAGGGATGCGCAGGAGCGGCCCCGCGCTACGCGCAGGGGAGGGAGAAGAAGAGATCCCTCCCCCCGTTCGACGGGGGGAGGCCAGGAGGGGGGCGGCTTGGCGCATCGACGGTCCGGATCAGCCCGTCGATTCGATGCGCGGCGGCGTGGTCGCCGGCGGCGTTCCGAAATCCACGCTCGGCGGTCGCGAAATCTCCGCCTCGTTCTCCACCGAGAAGTTCGGTTTCACTTTGTGCCCGAACATTTTTGCAGTGAGGTTGGTCGGGAAGGAACGAACCGTCGTGTTGTATGCCTGCACGGTATCGATGTAGCGCTTGCGTGCGACGGCGATGCGATTTTCCGTGCCTTCGAGCTGCGCCCGCAGATCGTCGAAGCCGGAAATCGACTTGAGATCGGGATAGCGCTCGACCACGACCATCAGTCGCGATAGCGCCGAACTCAGTTCGCCCTGCGCGGCCTGCCACTTCTGGAACGCGGCCGGGTCGTTGATCAGCTCCGGCGTCGCCTGGATGGACGTCGCCTTGGCGCGCGCATTCACGACGCTGTCGAGAATGTCCTTCTCGGACTGCACGGCGCCTTTCACGGTATTCACCAGGTTCGGCACCAGATCGGCGCGGCGCTGGTACTGATTCAGCACTTCGGACCAGGCCGATTTCACCTGCTCGTCCTGCGACTGCAGCGTGTTGTAGCCGCAACCGGTGGACAACGCAGCGAGCACGAGCAGGAAGACGACGCGGATGGCTTGCATGGGAGTTCCTTGTGGGCGCCAGCGGCGAACGTCGCTGATATAGGGGAACGAACTACCGGAGACAAGACGCAGTTCCCGCGCTGCCGGCAACCCGCGGCCGGAAGCCGGCGAATGCCCGTCTGCTTCTTTTGTAGGTCAGGCTTCAGCCTGACTCCTCAGAGGCCGGCTGAAGCCGGCCCCACAGAAGAAAAGATCAGTGCCGGCCGACCCGCAGATGCAGCGGCCACACGACGCTGCGCATCGTCCCCGGTTGCCAGACCGCTTCCAGCCGGCGCCGCAACGCCGGCAACGGATCGCTCTGCCCTGCCTTGACGTAGCGCTGCACGGCCGACCAAGTGCTGAGGTAGCCCATCAGCGCATCCAGATCCCATTGCAGTTCGAGCTGCAGCGACGGTGCCGCGAGTTCCTCGAACTCGAACGGCAGGGTTCGATACGCGCTCGCCACGTAGCGACGCTCGGGCGGCCAGTACTCGCCGACCACGCCGTCATACGAAATGCCGTGCGAGCCCGATGGCCGCCTGGCCGCAGTCGAGTGCGCAGTCGTGAGTCGTCGAGAGCGACGCGAGGAATTCGTACAGCGCCGGCGGATAGTCAGGGCGGTACTTCGCGTACAGCGCGGCGTGACCGGAGAAGTGATCTTTGAAGGACATGCGAAGCATCACGCGCTCGGGAGCTCGAGCGCGAATCTACGCTTTCCAGCGGTTTCCCGCGGGCAAAAAAAACCCCAAGCTTGCGGCTCGGGGCAGAGAAGCGGACCTTCTGAAGGGAAGAAGCCCGCTAGGGGATTCGCAGGAAAACCATCAACTCACACGCAACACGATCGACAGAGCACATCGACAGAAATCAGTGCAGTCGCGACCACTGCAGGACCTTGATGTCGCGCGACTCGCATTCGAAATTGCGCGCCAGCACCGCCGCCGCTTCCTTCAGGTCGCCGCGCCGCATGCTGCGGCTGACTTCGACCACGCCGCGGAACTCGCTCAGTCCCTTCGGCTTGGTTTCCTGGAGCAGGAAGTGCGTGTAGTACTTGACGGCCATGGGGGCCAGACTAGAGAGCGCCCCCTGTACGTACCGTGAAGGAATGCACAATTTGTCCGGGGTGCCGCGTTATCAGGCGATGCCTTAGCAGCAATTAGCAAACAGGATCACATGAGTCGTTATCGTCCGCCGGCACCGAAGGGCTCCAAGTTCATTACGCCCGAAGGGGCAGACCGTCTGAAGCAGGAACTGGATCATCTGTGGCGCGTGCTGCGGCCGCAGGTCACGCAGGCCGTCTCCGAAGCCGCGGCGCAGGGTGATCGCTCCGAGAACGCCGAATACATTTACGGCAAACGCCAGCTGCGCGAGATCGACCGCCGCGTCCGCTTTTTGCGACAGCGCCTCGACGGCATGACCGTCGTCGACCAGCCGCCGAAAGACCGCAACCGCGTGTTCTTCGGCGCCTGGGTCACGCTCGAGGACGACGACGGCGAACAGACCGAATACCGCATCGTCGGCCCCGACGAATTCGACGTCGCGAAACGCTACCTGAGCATGGACTCACCGCTCGGCAAGGCACTCATGCGCAAAGCGCTCGACGATGAAGTGCGCGTGGAAGTGCCGGGCGGGGTGAAGACGTACGTGATCGTCTCGGTACGTTATGAGGAGTGAGACGGGATTTCACACAGAGATCACAGAGAACACAGAGTTCGGAACAAGAGGATTTTCCACGGGGGACACGGGGAACGCGGGGTTTCGGAGCAGAGATCTTTCTTGTCCCCGTGCTCCCCGTGTCCCCCGTGGAAATTTTCTTCTCTTCGCCTTGAACTCTGTGCTCTCTGTGATCTCTGTGATCTCTGTGTGAAATCCGAATCCGCCCTCACAGCCCGAAGAGCGAAAAGAGTTTGCGCACCGAGCTGCCGGCCTTGTCGAGATCGCGGCGGCGACGCTCGTGCATGCGCTGCTGCAGTCCCTCGCGTTTTTCCTTGAGCCACTCATCGCGCTGCGCATCCTGATCCATACCGGGACGACGGCGCGCGAGCTGGGCCGCGCGCAGCTTGCAGAATTCCCGATACGCCGCGAGATCGTGTTCGAGATCGCGGCTGACGAGTTCGACCAGGATGGCGTGATCGAGAAAGCCGGCACGCGCGGCTGACTCCGTCCCGCCGAAACAGGCGAGCGCATTGATCAGGCGCTGGCTGTCTTCGGCGCTGAGCGGCCAGTCGGGATCGACGGCCATGTCGATCATGCCGGCCAGCCGGGAAAATCGTTCCCGGACGAACTCCGCCTGCTGCGCACGCTGCGATTCTTCCAGCACCTGCCGCGCCGCCGCGACGATCTCCTGCGCGGAACGCTGGCGCACGGACGCCTGCGTCTGCTGCGCCACTTCTTCGTAGTGACGCAGATCGTCGTCGCGGAGATTGAAGCTGATGCGAAGGGGCATGGGGGCGGGCTACAGGCTACAGGCGACTGGCTACAGTCAGAATAGAAGCCCGGGAATCAAGTGCACAGCGCCGCGAGTCCCAGTTTCAGCATCGGAACTCGCGGCAACCGTTCTTCCTCGAACCGTCGCCTGTAGCCTGTCGCCCGTCAAAGCGCGAACGCGCTCTTACACGATCACATTCCTGAACTGCCACGGATCCGACGAGTCGATGTCCTCCTTGAACAGCGATTCGCGACCGGTGAGCGGCGTCCAGTCGCTGTAGGCGCCGACGACGGGGCCGAGATACGGCATGCAGATTTCCAGGTTGCGACGGAAATCGATTTCGTCCGGTTCGACGATGCCGCGTTCCGGGTTTTCCATCGCCCAGATCACGCCGGACAGCACGGCCACGCACACCTGCAGGCTGGTGGCGCTGTTGTACGGCGCGAGCTTGCGCGCTTCTTCGATCGACAGCTGCGAGCCATACCAGTACGCATTCTTCCTGTGGCCCGCGAGCAGCACGCCGAGTTCGTCGATGCCTTCGGTGATTTCCTTGTTGAGGATGCGCTTGCGTTCCTGCTGCTGCCAGCCGCGGCCGGCGAATTCGTTCACCGACAGCACCGCGTCATTGCAGGGGTGATAGGAGTAGTGCGCGGTCGGACGCGACACCACCTTGCCGCCCTCGCGATGCGAAAGGAAATCCGGAATGGAAATCGACTCGCCGTGCGTGATCAGGAAACCGTGGAACGGACCGGCCTTCGGCGTCCAGGTGCGCACACGCGTGCCGGCGCCCGGCTGCAGCATGTAGATCGCGCACTGCGGACCGAAATCGAATTCCTGACCGCGCGGCGGCAGTGCCTTCTCATGCGTGCCCCAGCCGAGTTCGGCCGGCTGGCAGCCTTCGCTGATGAAGCCGTCCACCGACCAGGTGTTGACGAATTCGCCGGGCTTCTTCGGCACGTTCGACACCTGCGTATCGCGCTCGGCGATGTGGATCACCTTGATGCCGAGTTGGTGCGACAGCGCCGCCCAGTCCTCACGCGACTGCGGATTGCCGGCATTCACGCCCGTGTCGTTCGCGATGTTGAGCAGTGCCTGCTTCACGAAATGCGAGACGAGGCCCGGGTTGGCGCCGTGCGTGATCACCGCCGTGGGACCCTTCTTTCCGCCCTGCCGCAGCGCCAGCGCCGATTCGCGCAGCGCGTAGTTGGTGCGGCGGGCCGGCGGCACGCCCGGGTCGGTGTAGGCGCCGGGCCCCCGCTCGATGCAGGTGTCGAGATAGAGCGCGCCTTTCTCGTGCGCGAGCTGGATCAGCGCGACGCTCGACACGTCGACCGACAGATTCAGCAGGAAATCGCCGCGCGACAGCAGCGGCTCGAGCACCTGACGATAGTTCTCGCGCGTCAGCGGCTGCTTGATGAACTTGATCCCGTAGTCGCTGGCTTCGGCATGTCCCGCGTCGTCCGCCGTCACGATCGTGATGCGGTCCGGCGAGATGCCGATGTGTCGCAAGATCAGCGGCAACACTCCCTGACCGATACTGCCGAATCCAATGCAAACGATCCGGCCGGGAAACACGACATGAACGGGGTGATCAGACATGACGGACACTCGACTGCTCGAAAAAAGACGCGGCGAGTGTACTGATTTTTCTTCGTGCGGCGAACCCCGGGACGAAGAGCGGAGATTTCACACAGAGATCACGGAGAACACAGAGGCCGGAAGAAATCAGTTCTTGCTGTGGGGCCGGCTTCAGCCGGCCTTTGGACTTGAAGAGGCCGGCTGAAGCCGGCCCCACAGAAGAAACTCCTCTTCAACTCTCCCGCGGCTCGCGCCAGTGCGGCGGATACGTGCGCTCGTAGCCGGGCAGCGCTTCGACGCGCTGGATCCAGGCGGCGATGGCGGGATAGTTGCCATCCAGCGGCAGCAGCCGGCCGCGCAGTTCGCTGGCTTCGCGGCGCTCCAGCGCGCGCAGCAGCATCTGGATGCCGGGAAAGATCACGACATCGGCGGCGGAGAAATGCTCGCCGACCAGCCACGACGAGGTGCTCAGGCGCGTGTTGATGGTGCGCGCCTCGGCCGCGAGCAGGTGCATGGCGCGCGTGACGTCGTCGGAGTGATTGCCGTCGGCGGCCTGGAAGAGAATCGAGTACATCACTTTCTTGATGTGCTCTTCGACGTACGCCTGATATTCGCTGATGACGCGCACGATCGTGCCCGCTTCCTCCGGCGTGCGGCCGAGCAGCGGCACCTCGGGATACTTGCGTTCGAGGTAGTAGAGGATCGCCATCGACTCGAAGCACACGTAATCGCCATCGCGCAGCACCGGCACGCGGCCGCGCGGATTCATCTTCAGCATCTGCGGCGACTTGTGCTCCTGCTTCGCGAACTGCACCAGGTGCGACACGTAGGGAAGCTGCTTGTATTCGAGCGCCAGCAGGGCCCGCCATGAATACGGGCTGCCGCTGCCCCACCAGAGTTCGAGTGCCATTGGGCTGCCAGTGATGAAAGTGACGAAGGTGACGATAGTGACGCGGGCCGGAGTATATTTCTACCTGCGCACTGTCATGGCCGTCACACGCCCGTGACTTCGTGACCTTCGTCACCCTCGTCACTCTCTCATGTACTCCACCCTCATTGCCGCCGCCGATCTCGCCGCCCATCTCGACGATCCTGCATGGCTGATCGTCGACTGTCGCTTCGATCTGGCACGTCCCTCGGCCGGCGAAACGGCCTATGCGGCAAGCCACATCCCGGGAGCCGTGTACGCGCACCTCGATCGCGACCTGGCCGCGCCCATCACGCCAGCGAGCGGGCGTCATCCGCTGCCGGCGCCGGAAGCATTCGCGCGCACGCTGGGACGCTGGGGTCTCGCGCGCGAAACGCAGGTCGTCGCGTACGACGCCGATACGGGCGCGTATGCCGCGCGGCTCTGGTGGCTGTTGCGCTGGGCGGGACATCGCAAGGTCGCCGTACTCGACGGCGGACTCAAGGCGTGGACGAGTGCAGGACTGCCGGTGACGAAGGAGGTTCGTGCGCGCGCATCCACGCAGTACACCGTGACTGCGGAGCGCGATCGGTGGCTGGACGCATCGCAGGTCGACGCCAGCGTACGCAGCGGTCGATGGCGCCTGCTCGATGCGCGCGCGGCCGAGCGCTTCGCGGGCGAAGTCGAGCCGATCGATCCCGTCGCGGGCCATGTGCCGGGCGCCGTGAATCATCCGTTCGCGCTCAACCTGGGCGGCGATGGACGTTTTCTCTCGCCCGCGGAGCTGCGGGCGCGTTTTGAAACGTCACAGGCGGGCATCGACGACGCACACACGATCGCGATGTGCGGCTCGGGCGTGACCGCGTGCCATCTGCTGCTGGGCCTGGAAATCGCGGGCAAGCCGGGCGCGAAACTGTATGCAGGATCGTGGAGCGAGTGGATCCGCGATCCGTCGCGCGCGGTCGCGAAGGGACGCTGACCGCACCGGGATGCGGGGCTCTCTTCCGCGCCCATGCACAGCCCCGCCAAACCGTCCGCGCAGAACTCCCACTGGAAGATCGAGGACTCGCTCGATCTGTACCAGGTGCCCGCCTGGGGCAAGCATTACTTCGGGATCAACGCGGCCGGAAACGTGGTCGTGCGCCCCGACACCCAGCATGAGATCGATCTGCACGAAGTCGTCGAGGGGCTGAAGGCGCGCGATCTCACCGCACCGGTCGTCGTGCGTTTTTCCGACATCCTGCATCACCGCCTGCAGCGGCTGCATGGCGCCTTCGCACAGGCGATTGCCGAGAACGACTACAAGAACCGCTACTGCGCCGTGTTTCCGATCAAGGTGAACCAGCAGCGGCTGGTCGTCGAAGAGGTCTATCGCTACGGCAAGGAATTCAGCTTCGGCCTCGAAGCCGGCTCAAAACCCGAACTGCTCGCCGTGATGGCGCTGACCGAGGACGCACCGGAACGCATGATCGTCTGCAACGGCTTCAAGGACGACAGCTACATCGAGGCCGTGATCCTCGCGACCAAGCTCGGCCGCACCATCATTCCGGTGGTCGAGAATTTCGAGGAACTGGCGCTGATCCTGAAGCACTCGCAGAAATACCAGGTGCGGCCGCGCATCGGCGTGCGCGTGAAACTGGCGAGCGAAGGCGCGGGCCGCTGGCGCGATTCGGCCGGCGAGAAATCCAAGTTCGGCCTGTTCGTCACGGAAATCCTCGAACTGGTGCGCACGCTGCGCGAGCACGACATGCTCGATTGCCTGGAACTCGTGCACTGTCATCCAGGCAGCCAGCTGCAGGACATCCGTCGCGTGAAGGACGCCATCAACGAACTCGCGCACGTCTACGCCGAACTGAAGCTCATGGGCGCCGGCCTCAGGTACATCGACGTGGGCGGCGGCCTCGGCGTCGACTACGACGGCAGCGGCACGAACTACGAATCGTCGATGAACTACACCATGAACGAATACGCCAGCGACGTGGTGTACCGCATCGCCAGCGTGTGCAATGCGCGCGGCATCGATCATCCCGTCATCGTCAGCGAATCGGGCCGCGCCACCGCCGCGCATCACAGCGTGCTGATCTTCAATGTGCTCGGCTCATCGGCACTCGACCAGTTCCGCGTCACCGGCAAGGTCGAGGAGGACTACACCGGCGAGGACGAACTGCCGCAGCCCGTCGCCGATCTGTTCGTCGCGCATCGCAGCGTCTCGGAACGGCGCCTGGTCGAGTGTTATCACGACGCCGTACAGGCCCGCGAACAGGTGCTGCAGATGTTCAACCTCGGCCTGCTGAGCCTGGAATTCCGCGGCCTCGCCGAACGGCTCTACTGGGCCACCTGCGCGCGCATCCGCGATTTCTGCCGCAAGCTCGATCGCGTGCCGGAGGAACTCGAAGGACTCGAACTGATTCTTTCCGACACCTACTTCTGCAACTTCTCCGTGTTCCAGTCGCTGCCGGACAGCTGGGCCATCGGCCAGCTTTTCCCGATCATGCCGATCCACCGGCTCGACGAGAAACCGACCCGCAACGCCGTGCTCGCCGACATCACCTGCGACTCGGACGGCAAGATCGACCGCTTCGTCAGTCCGCGCGACGTAAAGCGCACGCTGGAACTGCACGAGATCCGCGCCGGCGAGGAGTACTACCTCGCGGCCTTCCTGGTCGGCGCGTATCAGGAAACCCTCGGCGACCTGCACAATCTCTTCGGCGACACGCACGTCGTGCACATCCGCCTGCACGACGAAGGCGGATGGTGGATCGAGGAGATCGTCAAGGGCGACACGGCCGGCAAGGTGCTGAGCTACATGCAGTACGACGTCGATCGCCTCTACCCGCAGTTCACCCGCGACTGCGAACGCGCCGTGCGCGAAGGTCGCATGACGCTGGCGGAAAGCCAGGCGCTGCGGCGGTTCTACGAGTGGGAGCTGAACGGATATACGTACCTGGAATAGGCCGCTGGCGACTGTCATCCCCGCTTCACCCTTCCGTCACATTCACTTCACCCGCGACTTTCATGATGCTCTCCGTCATCGAGGAGCAATCATGGATCCACTGACCAATCTCTACGATCGCCTGCGCGAACAGACCGGCGCCGGCGGCAGCTGGCCGGAGGAACCGCCGCTGCTGCAGGACTGGCTGCGCTTCTGGAACGACGAAGACACCGACCTCGGCAACCTGCGCAATTTCGAGCACTGGATTTCGCGCGCCCGCTGCCAGCGCGGCATGGCGGGCTGACGGACGCCTTCCTCCCTCCCCCTGTGGGGCCGGCTTCAGCCGGCCTCTGAAGATGTCAGGCTGAAGCCTGACCTACAAGCAGAGGCCGGCCCCACAGAAACCCCCGGATTTCCCCGGAAATCCCCTGTCCTCCACCGTTGCATCGTCAAAAGTGCTGACGTAGTATCGGCCGCGGTCAGCAGAACAACGCATCCAACTGAAGCATTTCAGGCGACCACCTCTCTATCGATCCCACCGGCACGATTTGCGATCAGTTCAGTGCGAACGACCAAGGTGCAGCCAGTTCCTCCAGCGAGCGTTCCCGCAGGAAGCGCCGCGGTCGGGCGGCTGCTGTTTCTGAAGCGAACCGAGTGACAATCGATGACGACGATCTACGTTGGCAATCTTCCCTTCAGCGCCACTGAGGCCGAGGTGCGCAAGCTGTTCGAACAGTATGGCGCCGTGCAATCCGTGAAACTGGTGAACGATCGCGAGACCGGCCGCCCCCGCGGTTTCGGCTTCGTCGACATGTCGCCGTCCGATGCGCAGAAGGCGATCGAACACACGAACGGCATGGACATGGGCGGGCGTCCGCTGCGAGTCAACGAGGCGCGCGAGCGCGAAGCACGCCCGCCGCGCCAGAACGCCCGCTGGTAGTCCCTTTCCGATCCGGGGAATCCTCCGGACTTCGCCGAGCCGAGATCGCGATGCGCAGAACCGCGCATCGCGATCTTTCCTGTGCATCCTTCACTGGTAGCCGCACTGCGGTATTTCCTCTATCTTCCGCTGCGCCGAGTCATTGGAAGGGCGGAAAAAAATGTCGGATACCGGGACGCACCGCGCGAATC
The DNA here is from genome assembly GCF_036735925.1 of Povalibacter sp. Lineage (NCBI taxonomy): Bacteria > Pseudomonadati > Pseudomonadota > Gammaproteobacteria > Steroidobacterales > Steroidobacteraceae > Povalibacter > Povalibacter sp. The sequence continues at coordinate 4,470 of NZ_DAINNK010000084.1, read as the reverse complement.
GCGCCGTCGGCGGCACAGCGCTGGTCGCGTGCCTGCTGAGCGTCGCCGCGTTCTCGTTCCTCGGTTCACCGGCGGCTTACGCTGCCGATGCTGCGACCGCCGAACTGAAGCCAAAGGGCCGCCTGCGCCTGCTCGGCACCGAAGTGGCGCCCGGCACCCGCAAGCGCCTCACCTGGACCAGTGGCACTGCCATCGAAGGTTTCGTCGTCCCGGTGCCGGTCCTGGTCCTGAACGGCAAAGGGCCGGGCCCCGTGCTGTGCCTCACCGCCGCCATTCACGGCGATGAACTCAATGGCATCGAGGTGGCCCGGCGCGTGCTCGACGACATCGACGTCGAGGAACTGAATGGCGCCGTCATCGGCGTCCCCATCGTCAACATCCAGGGCTTCTATCGCGGCACCCGCTACCTGCCCGACCGTCGCGACCTCAATCGTTATTTCCCCGGCAATGCCAAGGGCAGCTCGGCGACGCGCATGGCGCATTCGCTGTTCACCGAGGTCATCCGGCACTGTTCGGCACTGATCGATCTGCACACGGGTTCGCTGAATCGCACCAACCTGCCGCAGGTCCGCGCCGATCTGCGCTCGCCGCAGGTCACGCGCATGACCCGCGCCTTCGGTGCAACCGTCGTACTGCAGAGCGCCGGCGACAAGGGCTCGCTGCGCCGTGCCGCCAACGATGCAGGCATTCCGTCGGTGACGTTCGAAATGGGCGAGCCGATGCGCGTGCAGCCCGAACAGGTCGAACACGGCGCCAAGGCCATCGAAACGCTCATGTATGCGCTCGGCATGACCAAGCAGCGGCGCTACTGGGGCGATCCCGAGCCGGTGTACTACGCCTCGAAATGGGTACGGGTCGACAACGGCGGCATTCTTTTTTCGGACGTGGCGCTCGGCGAGCGCGTGAGCGAAGGCGAACTGCTCGGCGTCGTCACCGATCCGCTGTCCAACGAGCAGTACCGGATCTATGCGCCGATCAGCGGGCGCGTGCTCGGCATGGCATTGAACCAGGTGGTGCTACCAGGATTCGCGGCGTACCGCATCGGCATCGAGACCACCAAGAACAATGCGTCGAAGGACAGCGACGAAGGCGGCGAGGAAGGACCGGACGCCGTCGAGGACGAGGACGGTTCTGAAGACGCGCCGCCGCGCGGCTGAATCGATATCGTAAACAACGGGCAGCGACTATGGACGAACAACTCAATTTCAGCGGCATCCTGATGCGCGCGCTGTTTGCGCTCGTGCTGGTGATGCTGACCTTCAATCCGAGCGGCCATTCCTACGTCCACATGCTGATGAAGGACTTTCCGCAGGTGACGCCCGTCGAGGTGGTCTGCGGCATCGTGCTGCTGATCGCGTGGATCGTGTTCCTCGGCGCCACGCTGAAGTCGATCGGCCTGTTCGGCATGATCCTCGGCTTCGCCCTGTTCGCCGCACTCATCTGGATGATCGTTTCGTGGGGATGGGTCACGCTCTCCGACACGCACGTGCTGACGTGGATCGGACTCGTCATCCTGGCGTTGATCCTCGCCGTCGGCATGTCGTGGTCGCATCTGTACCGGCGCTGGACCGGACAGGCGACGGTCGATGAAGTGGACGAGAAGAGATAACGCGCCATGCCCGTCCTGTCCCTGCGCAATGTCTTTCGCGGTCGCGTCATCGAAGTCAACGTCGAACGCGTCGAGCTTCCCAACAAGGCGGTTGCGGATCTCGAAATCATTCATCACCCGGGCGGCGCGGCCATCGTGGCGATCAACGAACGGCGCGAGATCTGCCTGCTGCGTCAGTTCCGTCATGCTGCCGCTGGCTGGCTGTGGGAACTGCCGGCGGGCAAGATCGACCATCGCGAACCGCCGCTGCAGACCGCGCAGCGCGAGCTCGAAGAAGAAGCCGGCGTCACGGCCGCATCGTGGCAGAGCCTCGGCGACATGGTGAGTTCACCCGGCGTATTCACGGAAGTGATCCATCTCTATCTCGCGACCGGACTGCAGATGGCCGCGGCGAAACCGGAGGAACACGAAGTGCTGGAAGTGCACTGGAAGCCGCTCGACGAAGCAGTGCAGATGGCGTGCGACGGCGAACTGCGCGATGCCAAATCCCTTGTAGGCATTTTTCGCGCAGCAGCACAGCTCCGTTAAGTCAAACCCCTAGATTCACGGGGCCGGCAGCCACATCCGCACGCACGACCCGTGACGCTGCACACAATGTGTGCACAGCCGATTCCGTAAGATGTCGACAGTGATTCCGCTCACGGAATTGCATCGATGATCCCGCCTTGAAAGACGAACTGAAAAAACTCGGACTGCGCATCCGCCACCGCAAGGTCGGCGGCGATGCGGCGCCGGACAAGCCCGGCAAGATCGGCTTCGACGAACTCGGCAATGCGAAGTATGAGTGGCAGGACGACAAGCTCAACGAGGACAGCGAAAGCGGCGAGCGTGCGCGGCGCAAGGCACTGTCCCATGCCGGGCTGTCGATCGTGGACGACGAACCGCCCGCCAATGCCCCGATCCGCCAGAATCCGAAAGGATTGCGCATCGGCTACGACCCGTATCAGAGCGGCATGCTGACCAAGAAGGAATGGAAGCCCAAGCGCGACCTGCGCGAACTCTCGAAGTGGATCGAGATGAAAAAGAAGCTCGACCAGAATCCGCCGGACGACGAGAAGTAGGCGAGCTACCGGCTCACCAGCCGCAACTTCTCCTGGTGGCTGCAGCGAAAGAAGCGCCGCAACTCCAGTATCCACGCCTCGGGCCGCGAATGCCGCGGCCGCATGAATTTCTCCTCGAGTCCGCGACAGAAGCGCGCCGCGCTGCGGTTCGCTTCCTCATAACGACGGCGATGTTCCTCGCTCAGGCCCGGCAGAAAACGTACGCCGTGAAACAGGCGTCGATGCAATGACAGCGGGAATCGTCCCTCGCCCTGCTGCGTGAGCAGCTTCACCGCGCCGGCGTATTTGTCGACGTCGGCCTGCAGTTCGAGTTCGAGCAGCGACACGTCGCGCGCCCGACCCAGACTCCACATCAGATAGTGAAAGTGGCTGACGCCTTCGAGCGCCGTGCAGTAGTCGGCGAGATTGCCGTCATCGAGATGCTGCATGGGGTCGCGTCGCTCGAGCCGTTCCAGCACCTGCTCGTCGACATAGACCCCCACCCGCACGCCGTCACGATCCTCGATCAGCGCCACCTGCTCGTCCGCTTCGCATGACTCGCCGGTCAGCTGCGTGAACCGGCGCTTGTCCACGATCACGTAGTCCTCGACATCGTGCCCGACCGGCGCGTCGTACAGACGCGCGAGCATTTCCTGCATGCGGCGGAGGATCATGGAGAAGAGGCCGCTTCTTCCTGTGGGGCCGGCTTCAGCCGGCCTTTGCACTTGAAAAGGCCGGCTGAAGCCGGCCCCACAGAAGAGTCTTCAGTGCTCATTGCGAGCCACAGCGAGCACCGGCTCGACCCCGAGGCGGCGCAGGATGTTGTAGGCGCGCGGGCTGCCGGTTTTCATCCAGATCTCGTACTGGCGCAGGATGTCGCGGTCGGTGTGCGTGTACGACATCTCGGCGACGTCGTTCAGCACGTCGACGAGGCGCTGGAACTTCTGCGCGAGTTCCATGAACACCGCGGAAAAGGCCTGGCCGCGAACCGTGTTGCGCGTGCTGTCGGCCAGCGTCGCGTAGGCCCGGCCGCCCATCGCGATGTGGTAATCGATGTCGATGAGTTTGCGCGCGAAGCTCTGTGCGAAGAATCCGGCAATGAACAGCGAGACATCGCCGAGGCGACGCAGCGCACCGTCGCGCTGCTGGGGGGAGCGGGCCTCGGAGGCCTCCGCCAGCATGTGTGCCAGCGGCTTGAGACGCACGCCTTCGGGCGTCTGTTCGTAGAGTTCGTCCGAGCGGGCGAACTGGGTGAGCACGTTCACGACATAGTGCTCGGTGTGATCGTCCACGGCGACTTTCTGCTGCCGCAGCGCGGTCTGCATCGAGTCGTGAAAGAACTCGCGCAGATTGGTGACGGCCACGAGCGACTTAGCCTGCTCTGCATCCTCCATCGCGAAACACCTCGTTCACTGACACAACCTCATGCCTCCAAGATCCGTACCAGCATCCTGACGCGACCGTCTCTCTTCTTCAGTCGGCCGATTTATTCAATCCTGAAATCGGCACAGCGGTTCCAGGGGATAAATGCCGCGGATGCAGCACAAGGTCTGTGACGGGTGTCGCGAGCGGGACTTAGCAGCACTGCGCCTGGAGTGCTAAGAGGAAGAGGTTTCACACGGAGTTCACGGAGACCACGGAGATCGGAAGAAGAAATTTCCACGGGGAAGGAAAGGGAACACGGGGTCTCGGAGCAGAAACTTTCTTTCCCCGTGCTCCCTGTGTTCCCTTTCTTCCCCCGTGGAAACTTCTTCTCTTCTCCGTGTTCTCCGTGAACTCCGTGTGAAACCTCCGGCTCCGAAAAAAGAAAACCCCGCGGCA
>NZ_DAINNK010000083.1:0-20953 GCF_036735925.1 Povalibacter sp. | reverse complement strand
ACGGGGCGATATGATATACAGTGTTTCACATCTCCCGCCAGCGTTCTTGCGGGTTGCGCCGCATCAGGGGGTCGCCTCCGACTGTGGGGCCGGCTTTAGCCGGCCTGAAGAATGTCAGGCTAAAGCCTGACCTACAGGGCGTTACGCCAGCAGATCGGTCACCGTGCGGTTCGTATCCATCGACAGCGCGCCCCAGCGATCCACCTGCAGGCCCATCGCCTGTTGCACCGTCAACCCGATGCGCGTGATGGGATCGGCCTTGCCGTCGAGATGGAAACCGGTGCGAACACGACCGCCCGCGTTGCCAGCGATCATCACGGGAATGCCTTCGACGGCATGCGCCTTGGCGATCGAGCAATCCGAATGCGCCAGCACCAGGCAGTGATCGAGCAGCGTGCCGTCGCCTTCGGGAATACCCGCAAGTTCGTCGAGGAACTCACGCCACGCGATCATGCTGCGCGTCGCGAACCACGCGTGCTCCTTCTGGTAACCCAGTTGCGGATCGACCGGCTCCTCGTGCGTGAGCGTGTGATGCGTCGTGGTCGAACCGGCGCGGCGCAGATTGGACGCGGTATCGGACAGCAGCACATTGAACACGCGGGTCTGATTGCACTGCAGCGCCTTCGCCAGCAGCCCCGCCATGAGCCTGTGCGTCACCATCACATGATCCATTTCCGAATCCAGCACGAAGCCGCTCGGCTCCTTCGGCATGGTGAAGTTCTGTACCGGCGCCGGCGGTTCGAGTTGCAATGCCAGCTGCTGTTCGAGCTGGCGCAGCGACGAGAAGTACTCATCGAGACGGCGGCGATCCTCCGCACCGACTTCACGCATCAGCCGGGCACGATCTTCCTGCACTGCCGACAGCACGCTCTGGCGCGCCATGGTACGCGGATCGGGCTTGAACTCGGCCGCGTTGGGATCCTGGAATCCGTCGACGAAGATGCGCCGGTACAGCGCGAGCGGCGACATCTCGCTGGGATTCGGCGAACCCGCGGCGCGATACGAATACGAACGGTCGATGCCTGCAGTGCTGACTTCGATCGACTGGAAGCGCGTGCCCTTGCCGATCTGATCGCTGATCAGCACATCGAGCGTCGGCGCCTTGACGATTTCATTCGGCACCGGCACGCCGGTGCGCAGACCCAGGCAACCCGTGATGTGCGGCTTGTTGGCGACGCCGTCGAGCTTCACGTCGAAACCGCTGAGAATCGCGAGCCGGTCGCGATACGGTTCGAGCGGCTTGAGATCTTCGGGCATGGCATAGCCGGCACCGGTCGCCGTCGGAATCCATTTCTCCGGAATGAAGCCGCAGCCCCAGATCCAGGTGCCGAAGCGCGTCGGGATGCGCTGGCCCGTGGCCGCCATCGCCTGGCCGCTGTCGTTCAGGAAACAGTCGAGGTATGGCAAGGCGACGCCGACGACGGCGCCGCGCACGAGTCCTCGCAATACGCTGCGGCGGGTGAACTTGCTCATGAACGATCTCCTGACTGCAGCGCGACCTGTGCGAGTTCGTGTCTGGCTTCTGCGGCCGGCGGCGAAATGGCAAAGAAGTTCTCGCTCAGCGCGATGGTGCGCATGAGATCGGGAACGCGGAAGTCATGCGTCGCGAAAGCCTTGTTGAGATAATCCATGTACGGGCGCTCTTCCATCTCGGTATCGCGCCCCACGGCGTAGCGATAGATCTTCTCCACGAGACAGCGCGGCGTTTCCGGATGATCGTGCAGCGCCTGACCCAGGCCTTCGGGCGTCGTGAAATCGATGCCGTCGAGCGAACCGCTCGGATCGATGCGCGCTTCATTCTCGGTGGTGCGATAGGTGCCGAGCCCGTCGTAGTTCTCGAGCGTAAGACCCAGCGGATCCATGATCTTGTGACAGCCGGCGCAGGAGGGATTCGTGCGATGCACTTCGAGGCGGTCGCGCGCCGTCGGCATGCCCGCATTCACTTCCTGGATCACGGAGAAATTGACGTTGGGCGGCGGATCCGGCACTTCCTGGCACAGGAACAGCTCGCGCATCGCCTTGCCGCGCAGGGTCGGCGACGACTGGCCCGGATGCGAATACAGCGCGAGGAATGCGACGTGCGACTGGATGCCGGCGCGATGACTGCTTTCCGGGAAGACGCTCTTCTCCCAGCCATTGCGTGTCGGCACCGGCACGCGATACACGATGCCGAGCGCACGAGTGAGGTGAGCCGCGCGCGTCGTGAACAGATCGCGATAGTCGCCCTCCTGTTCGATCAGCAGATCGGTGATGGTCCGCAGCGTCTGCTCCTTCGCATCCGCCGCCACGGTGGAATTGAAGGCCGGATAGACGACGGAGTCTTTCGCAAGATCGCCGAACTTGTCGAACTGCAGCATGTCGTCGAAGAACGCGCGCACGGCCGGCTCGAACAGCGGCGAGGCGATCAGGCGATCGACCTGTCGCTGCAGTCCCTTCTTCGTATCGAGTTCGTCCGCGCCGGCGGCACGCAGCAGCTCCCTGTCGGGCGCCGAATTGGTCAGGAAGTAGCTCAGGCGCGTGGCCTTCGACCACGCATCGAGTTCGCGAGGCTCATCAGCATCCGTGACCGGCTTCGTGCGTTCGATGCGCAGCAGGAATTCCGGGGAGACCATCATGCCGGCGAGCGCGAGTTCCACGCCGGCGTAGAAATCGCCGAGACGTTCCTGGCCCGATTGCGCCCTCTTCACGAAGCCCGCGCTCTCCTCTTCCGTCAGCGGGCGGCGGAACAGCAGCGGCCCGTACTCGTCGACGACGCGACGTGCACAGGCCGCATCGAACGCTGCATTCGCCGCAGGCCTGCAGGGGACGAGTCGGTCGCGGTTCTTCTCGTCGATGACCGCGGCGGCGATGCCGAGCGCCGCCGCGTCGTACTGCTCGACGCTGAAGGGCGACATGCCCGCTTCGCTGGTACCGACGGCGACCAGCCCCTCGGCGCGCAGGCCACGCTCGAAGCGCGCCGGAATGGTGATGTCGGGGCCGAAGATCGCGGCAATGGTCGTGCGGTACTCCGCTTCGGTCAGCCGGCGCATCACTGCCGGGCCGCCGACGGCGTCCGGTTCGCGCAGCGAATCGCCGCAGCCGCTCAGCAGACCGAGCGCAAGCAGCAGTGCTCCTGTTCCCCTTCCCCGCTTGCGAGGGAGGACCAGGGAGGGGGCATGCCCTGCGATTCGCGCGTCGATCGGACTCATTGCTTTGCAGGCGCCTTGTCGACCAGCCTGTCGTTCACGCTGCCCGTCGCCACATCGACGACGAATGCGGGGATCGCAGCGATGCGGTACTGGGTCGAGATGGACGTGCAGCGCCCGTTCGCGTCCGGATCGCCATCCGCGTAGTCGTACAGCGCGTAGTACGCACCGGGACAGGTGTAGCCGAGCACGCGCGCCGCGCCATTGCCCGTACCGAGCCGCAGCGGCAACGGTCCCGGTTCGCCCTTGGCGTTCTTGCCATTGCGATAACCGAACTGGTAGTCGTACATCGTTTCCACCGGCGTGTAGCCGGCGAGATAGCCGCTCAGCGAGCCGTCCTGCGCGATCGTGACCTGCAGGCGCGCGTGATTCATCGCGCGCTCCATGTGCAGGCTGTTGGTGATGGTGTGGAAGCGCACGTCGACCGGCTCCGTCGTCAGCACGCCGTCCTCGATGCGGCCGCGCGTCTTCGCCCGGAAGCGCGGATCCTGATCCATTGCGTACGTGGCATAGGGCAGCGGCACACGCGCGGGACTCAGCTGGATCGGATCGGCATTCGCATGGATGCCGACTTCCACGCTGTCGTCGTTGCGGATGTCGTCGACCCCGTCGAGCGAGATGAGGATGCCCCACGCGCCCGTGAGCATCTCGATGGCGTAGCCGTTCGACTGTCCGGTGGACTGATACGAGCGGCTGCAGCCGACGACGCGCGCGAATTGATTGTCGACGCCGCGCTGACCCTGCTTGCCGACCGCATCCTGGTGCGGACAGGACTGCGGCGTGGATGCATCGGCACGCGAATCGACGCCGTCGATGTCGATGCCATCGATGGGAATGCTCGTCGACCTGAGGGTGCGGAAATTCGGATCGGGCGCGGCGGCCTCCGGATTCATGCAGACGTTCTGGCCATCGGGCGCGGTCGAGAGTTTCTTGCCGCCGTCGTTCAGGCGCCTGGCATACGCCTCGTCCGATTCACCCTTGCGCCGCCTGCCTTCGGCGGTCAGCGCGAAGATTTCCTCGACGTTGCGCGACATGCCCTGCGGACACGCGCCGGTTTTCTCCGCATCGTCGGCGAGCGCGTACTTGATGTCGGACACGACGAATCCTGCGCGGCCGTTCTCGATGAACGGCGCATCGGCGCGGGTCGCAAAAGACAGGAACAGCGCTGCGGGCACGACAAGCAATCCTGCCGGACCCTTTGCCCGCTGCATCGAAGCAAAGCGCTGCATCGCACCCCCTGTCATCGACGGCAGTGTCATGCCGCATTGCACGAAACATCTGCCGTCCTGTCGTGCCGATGGACATTACTAACACCCGTGTTAGCATGTCAAACATTACTTTCTAAGGTGTGAGTAACGATACGCCTATGGGCCGACCCTTCACTGCCTCGGACGATCAGATCCTCGATGCCGCAAGAACGGTGATCAGCCGCCGCGGTCCGGATGCGTTTTCGATCGCGGAAGTCGCGAATGAAGTCGGCCTGTCGCGTGCCGCGATCATCCTGCGGTTCAAGAGCACGCACGCGCTGAAAGTGGCGTCGCTGAACGACATGGTGCGGCAGTTCGCTGCGATCCTGGCGACGCTGCCGCAGACACCGGGCGGCGACAACCTGCTGCGTGTCGCCGCCTTCATTGGCGGTCACATGGGCAGCCGCGAAAGCAGCGTGCGTTTCTTCGCCAACCTCTACGGCTCCAGCGTGCAGGATCGCGAACTCCTCCAGCTGGAACGCAATCGCGGCGCAGCGCTGGATGCGGCGATCTCGAAGGTCATGCCCGAGACGTCCGTGACCCGCGAGTCCGCCGTACTTGCCTTTCGCGCACACCTGACCGGAACGATCACGGCCTGGCTCACGACCGACGATCCCGATTCGCGCAGCTACCTGGTGATGCGCACCGCCGAATGGTTGCGGCTGGCGCAGATCGGATTCAGCGATGAAGTCGTGAAGGAACTCTGTTCGCCGCCGGCGACGGCGACAGTGAAGCCCGCCCGCCGCACGCGAACGGCGCGGACGGCCACCGGCACCCGTCGCCGGAAAGCCTGATGTCGCCTCCCGCGCGTCGACTCGCCGCGGCTGCAGCAGTGATCGTTCTCTGCACCGGCGTCATCGGCGCCGGGCTGTTGCGGCCCGGACCTGCCGCGTCGCCGCCCGATATCGCAACGCTCGATGCATCGCCCGAACGCGGCGCGTACCTGGCGACCGCCAGCAACTGCCGCACCTGCCACACGACGAACGATGGCCAGCCGTTCGCCGGGGGCGTGCGATTCCAGACGCCTTTCGGCGTGCTGTATTCGACCAACGTCACCATGGACGAGGCGACCGGCATCGGCCGCTGGTCGTTCGAGGATTTCTACGCTTCGATGAAGCACGGCGTGCGTCCGGACGGTACGCAGTTGTATCCCGCGTTTCCCTATCCTTCGTTCGCGAAGCTGACCGATGCCGACATCGCTTCGCTGTACCTCTACATGAAGACGGTCGAGCCGGTGAATGCGCCGGCCCGCGAGAACGAACTGGATTTTCCGTACAATCTGCGCTCCGGCCTGCGCGCCTGGAATCGCCTGTTCCATGACCCGGGTGCCTTCGTCGCAGATCCTGCGCGCTCGCCGGAATGGAATCGCGGCGCCTATCTCGTCCAGGGGCCGGTGCATTGCGGCGCCTGTCACTCGCCTCGCAACTTCCTCGGCGCCGAACGCGAAGAACTCGCGCTGACCGGCGGCACGTTCATCGACCGGGTCAGCGAGGGCAAGTATCGCCAGTGGTCGGCCGTGAATCTCACGTCTGCGAAACGCGGACTCGCCGCCTGGAGCCTCGACGAAATCGTCGCCTATCTGAAGGACGGCGAAAGCGCACGCGCCGTCGTACACGGACCGATGACCGAAGTCGTCATGAATTCCACGCGACATCTCGAAGACACCGACGTGCGCGCCATCGCGACCTACCTGAAGGAACTGCCGGCACTCGATGCCTCGAGCGGCAAGAACGCCGACCACGAACAGCTAGCCGCGGGCGAAGTCGCCTACACCGTCCACTGCGGCACGTGCCATCTGCCGACCGGCCTCGGCGACGAAGTCATGGGCGTGACGCTGGCCGGCAACGCGATCGTGCAGGCGAACGATCCCGCATCGCTCATCAACGTGGTGCTGTACGGCCCGCACCTGCCGCCGCCGCCCTTCGTTTCCGATCGCACGCGCATGAAGCCGTTCGGCAAGCGCCTGTCCGATGAGGACATCGCGAACCTCACGACCTACCTGCGCGCCAGCTTCGGCAACGACGCGGGTGTCGTCACTGCCGCGCAGGTGAAGCGCCAGCGCTGAGGATGCGCTGGAAGTTTCGGCCCTCGAGCATGGCCGGCACTTCACCGCTGCGGACGACGAAGTCGCCGAACGACTCGCCGTCCTGCCGCCCTACCCCATAGCGCTCGAACAGCGGGCGCAGCGCTTCCAGAATCTGCGTCTCGCCGATGTTCTCGCGATACAGCGTGTTCAACCGGTCGCCCCGCGGCGTGCCGCCGAGATACACGTTGTACTTGCCCGGCGCCTTGCCGACGAAGCCGATCTCGGCAAGAAAAGGCCGCGAGCAGCCATTCGGACAGCCGCTCATGCGGATCGTGATCGCCGTGCCCGCCAGCCCCGTCTCGTTCATGAGCGCATCGAGTTTCTTCGTCAGCGACGGCAGGTAACGTTCGCTCTCTGCCATCGCCAGCGCACAGGTCGGCAGCGCCACGCAGGCCATCGAGTTCCGTTCCAGGACGCTGACCGCGGAAGGCGCATCCACGCCGTGATCGCGCAGGATCGCGTCGATCTGCGCCCGTTGATTCCCGGCGACACCGGCAACGGTGAGATTCTGGTTGGTCGTCAGCGCGAACACGCCGGCATGCCGCGCCGCGACTTCACGCAGCGCGGTCATGAGACGTACCTGCGGCGTATCGGCGACGCGGCCGTTGCGAATGAACAGCGTGTAGTGCCAGCGACCGTCCTCGCCCTGATGCCAGCCATGGCGATCGCCATTGCTGGTGAACGCGAAGGCACGCGCCGGTTCGAGCCTCTTGCCGCGACGCCGCGCCAGTTCTTCGCGGAACCAGTCGACGCCGCGATCTTCGATCGTGTACTTGAAGCGTGCATGCGCGCGGTCGCGCCGATCGCCGAAATCGCGCTGGATGCACATCGTGTGCTCGGCCACTTCGATGATGTCGGCGGCGCGGCAGAATCCGGCGAGCGTGCTGAGCCGGGGAAACGTGGCGGGCGCCTTGTGAGTCATGCCCATGCCGCCGCCGACCAGCACGTTGTAGCCGACGATCCCGCCCTCTTCGACGATCGCCACGAATCCCAGGTCGTGGGCATGGACGTCGATATCGTTCGACGGCGGAACGGCAATCGCGATCTTGAACTTGCGGGGCAGGTACGTCGGGCCGTAGAGCGGCTCCTCGTTCCCGGGAAGCGGATCCGTACCGGGCTGCTGCAACAACAGTTCGCGATAGGCCGCCGTGCGTGGCATCAGATGCCGGCTGAGCCGGTCGGCGGTCGCCGTCACTTCGGCATGCGCGCGCGACAGCAGCGGATTGGCGGTGCTGATCACGTTGCGATTGTCGTCGCCGCACGCTGCGATCGTGTCGAGCCCAGCAGCGGCGATGCCCTGGATGTGTCGCGGCAGGTTGTGCTTGCGCACGCCGTGGAACTGGAAAGTCTGGCGCGTCGTCAGTCGCAGCATGCCATTGGCCGTCGCGCGCGCCTGTGCGTCGAGCGCCAGCCATTGTTGCGGCGTGCAGACCCCGCCCGGCAGACGCACGCGCACCATGAACTGGTAGTCCGGTTCGAGCCGCGAGAGGCGGCGTTCCTCGCGCAGGTCGCGGTCGTCCTGCTGGTAGATGCCGAAGAACTTGGTCAGCAGCGAATCATCGTGATCGATGCTGGCGCTGGCCGGTTCGCGCAGGCTCGATTCGAGCGTGCCGCGCAGGAAGCGGCTGCGGTGCTTGAGGGCTTCGTTCGAGTGCAGCTCTTCGAGCGGGCGGGACAGATCGTTCTTGCGGCTGGCATCCATCAGTAGACATCTTTCTGGTAGCGACGCTCGCGCTGCAGCGTCAGCAGGAACTCGTCCGCCGCTTCCGCATCGAGTGCGCCATGGGTCCGGACCACCTCGTGCAGGGCGGCGTGCACGTCGGGCGCCATCTGCTGGGCATCGCCGCACACATATATATGAGCGCCGTCGCGCAGCCAGGCGTACAGGTCGGCGCCCTGTTCGCGGATCCGCTGCTGGACGTAGACCTTGTCGCCGCCATCGCGCGAGAACGCGACGTCGAGACGATGCAGCACGCCGCGACGCCGCCAGTCGAGCCATTCCGTCTGGTACAGGAAATCGCTGCGCAGCGTGCGATCGCCGAAGAACAGCCAGTTCCTTCCGCGCGCGCCGAGCGTTTCGCGTTCGGCGAGAAAGGCGCGGAACGGCGCAACGCCCGTGCCCGGCCCGATCATGACGATGGGCGCTTCCGGATTCGCGGGCAGCCGGAAGGCTGCGTTGCGGTGCGGATAGATCGCGATACGCGCATCCGCATCCGTCGCCTCGCCGAGCAACGACGACACGACACCGCGACGCCCCCGGCCGTTGGACTCGTAGTTCACGATCCGGACGGTGAGATGCACTTCGTCCGGTGTCGCCTTCGGACTCGAAGCCACGGAATACAGTCGCGGCGCCAGCGGTCGCAGGATCTGCACGAAATCCGCGACGCCGACATCGCGCAGCGGATAGCCGGCAATCAGATCGATGAGATGAAGCCCCTGCAACGAGGTCTCCGGCAGTTTCGACTGCTTCGTCAGCGAGGCATAGCGTTCGACCAGCGAACGGTTCAACAAGCCGATATCGAAATGCTCGAGCAGCGCCGATCGCAGCGAGCTGTCGGCACCGTTCACCGTGACCGGGGTCTCGGCATCGAACGGCAGCAGTTCGAGCAGCGAATCGACTTCGGCTGCGTGATTGCGCGGCACCACGCCGAAGGCATCGCCCGGCTCGTAATGAATGCCCGCGCCTTCGATCGAGAGTTCGATGTGGCGCACGTCCTTGGTGGAGTCGCGCGCCGTCAGCCGGATGTTCGCCAGCACCGGCGCCTGCCACGGGTTCTTGCGCGTATACGCTGTCGCAACGGAAGCGCTCGTGCGTGCGACCGGCGTGACGCTGGCACTGTCGACAGGTCTCGATGCCAGCCGCGACACCGTCGTCGCGATCCATTCGTCCGCGGCCTGCTGAAAATCGACGTCGCATTCGACCCGATCGCGCAGCCGCTGCGCGCCGAGCGTTTCGAGCTGGGCATCGAAGCGCCGGCCGGTTTCGCAGAACTTCTCGTAGCTCGAGTCGCCGAGCGCCAGTACCGCGTATTTCAGATGAGCGAGTTTCGGGCCCTTGCGTCCGTGCAGCAGGTCATACAGCGGCCGGGCGCGATCCGGCGGATCGCCCTCGCCGTGGGTGCTGACGATGACCAGCAGGTGCTGCGCCTCTTCCAGATGCGTCTTGCGACAGTCGAGCATGTCGAGCGCGAGACTGCTCACGCCCATCGCGGTGAGCGCATCCGCCAGACGTTTCGCCAGCGATTCGCAGTTGCCGCTCTGCGAACCGTACAGGATCGTCGCCACCGGCCGTGCATCGGGTGCCGCGACCGCCGTCGGTGCGGATGCGGCGTTGAGCGTGCCGAGCAGGTAGCCGCTCAGCCAGGCGCGCTGCGCCGCATCGAGCCGGCCGACGAGACGTTGCACCTCGTCGGCCAGGGCGCGGTCGAACGGAACGGTCGTGTTCGCCACGTCCACGGTCGCGGGCTCGCTCATGACGCCAGGCAGCTCGCGATTACGAGGGCTGCCGCGTCACGCGCAGATACGGACGCTGTTCGTGCCAGCCATTCGGAAACAGCTTGCGGGCGTCGTCGTTCGACAGCGACGGCACGATGATCACGTCCTGACCCGGCTTCCAGTTCACGGGCGTCGCCACCTTGTGGTTGTCCGTGAGCTGCAGCGAATCGATGACGCGCAGGATCTCGTCGAAGTTGCGGCCGGTGCTGGCCGGATAGGTGATCGTGGCACGCACTTTCTTCGCGGGATCGATGATGAACACCGAGCGCACGGTGAAGGTGTTGTCGGCCTTCGGATGCAGCATGCCGTAGAGGTTGGCCACTGCGCGGTCGGCATCGCCGATGATCGGAAAGCGCGGGCGCGCGCCCTGCGTCGCTTCGATGTCGTCCGCCCAGCGCTCATGATCGGTGATGGAGTCGACCGACAGGCCGATCACCTTGACGCCGCGCTCTTCGAACTGCGGACGCAGGCGCTCCGTATAGCCGAGTTCGGTCGTGCAGACCGGCGTGAAATCCCTGGGATGCGAGAACAGCACGCTCCAGTGCGACCCGAGCCACTCGTGGAAACGGATGCGGCCGATGGTGGTGTTGGCTTCGAAATCCGGAGCGGTATCGCCGATCTGCAAGCTCATGAGGCCTCCCTTCAGGGTGTTGTCGGTGGCAATTGGCAAGGGCCCGAACCATAACACCTCACAACGTGATACAAATCCAACGAATCGTTTTGAGGCCATGCAGAACGGGCATGAGGTGCCACGGCGGCGCCTGCGCTGGTACCTTTGCGGCCTCGCAACGCAGGAAGGACCATCGCATGGCGGACAGATCCGCGGTCGGCAAGCGGCAGTACGAAGCGCTGGCGGCATTCCGCTACGAGCTGCGGCGTTACCTGCGCCACAGCGAGGAAATGACGCGGCGCCACGGCATGACGCCGCTGCAATACCAGCTGTTGCTGCACGTGAAAGGATTTCCCGGCCGGGAATATGCGTCGGTGACGGAACTGGCCGAACGTCTGCAGGCCAAGCATCACGGGGTCGTCGCGCTCGTGACGCGCAGCGAGGCCGCCGGCCTGGTCGAGCGACGCATCAGCCCGGACGACCGGCGACTGGTTCACGTCTATCTGACGGCGCGGGGCGAACAGAAGCTGGCGAAGCTGGCGGACCTGCACCGGCGCGAGCTGCTGCAGCTGCAGGGAAGGTTTACGGTGCCGGATGCGGCGGTGTTGCAGGAGAAGTGATCGCCGCCGGCCAGTCGTCATCCCTGCGCATCACATGCGCTGTCCCGTCACCTTCGCCGTGCCGAAGATGCCCAGCTTCGCCTTGCCCGAGATCGCATCGCCGTCGACGACCAGGTCGTACTTCAGCGTGATCGGCATGGGTTTCTTCACCTTCATCTCCCAGTGGAGCTGACTGTCGGTGACCGTACCCTCGAAATCCATCGCGCCTTCGGGGCTTTCGAGCGAACCGCGCAGCACGCTGCCTTCGGTGGTGAAGCGGCCGACCATGTCCTGCGGTCCCATCGGCGTGGCGAGCACCATCTTCCAGGCACCGTCGATGCGTGCCGGAGCCGACGGCGCCGGCTGAGGAGGCGGTGCAGCTTCCTGCACGACCGGAGGCGCAACTGGCGCAGCCTGCACCACCGTCTCCGCCGACTTGCCGGCGATGGGCCGGCCTTCGATGACTTCGAGAATCTTCGCCGGCGTCAGCGGCAGTTCGAGCGGCGGCGCGCCGAACGGTGCGAGCGCATCGGCGATGGCATTGAACAGCGTCGGCGGACCGATGATGGCGCCACCCTCGCCCACGCCGCGAAAACCGCCTTCTGATTTCGAGGGCGTGCACGCGTGCAGGAATTCGAACTCGGGCACGTCGGCGATCGTCGGCAGCAGGTAGTCCTTGTAAGTTACGGCGAGCGGATTGCCGCGCGAGTCGTAGCCCGCTTCTTCCAGCAGCACGGTGCCGATCGCCTGCGTGAGTCCGCCTGCGATCTGACCTTCGACGACGGCGGGATTGATGATGGTTCCGCAGTCCTCGCTCGACAGCCAGCGCCGGATCCTGACGAATCCGGTGTCGGGATCGATCTCGACGATGCAGGCGTGCGCTGCGCTGGTGAACGTCATCGGCGGCGGATCGTAGCGATACTGCGCTTCGAGCCCCGATTCCATGCCCGGCGGCAGGCGCGACGGCTCGCCGTAAGCGATCTCCGCGATCTGACGCAGGCTGCGCGTCCTGTCGGCCGCACCGGCGACGCGGATCGTGCCCTCCTCGATCGTGATGCCGTCGACATCGGCATCGAGCAGGTGCGCCGCGATGCGCTTTACCTTCTCGCGCAGGATCGCCGCCGCCCTGCGCGAGGCGCCGCCGCCGATGACACCCTGCCGGCTGCCCGCGGCGCCCGGCCCGAAACCGCCGCGCGAACTGTCGCCTTCGAATACGGCAACGTCTTCGTACGCAACACCGAGCTGGTCCGCGATCACCTGCGCCATCGTGCTTTCGGTACCGTGCCCCTGCGAATGCGTACTCATCAGCGCCGTCACCTTGCCGGTCGGCTCGATGCGGATGTGCGCGAGTTCGCCGGTCATGGGCGCGATGGAACCGGCCGCGCCCGTCGGCTCGACGTAGGCTGCAATGCCGAGCCCGAGGTAGCGTCCCTCCTTTCGCGCTGCTGCCTGTTCGGCACGAAAGGCAGGCACGTCGAGCGTTTCGAGCAGCTCGTCGAGGCACTCCGCCGGCGTGATGTCTTCGAGCGGAATGCCGAGCGGCGTCGTGCAGGGCTGATCCGCCTTCGTGATGAGATTGCGGCGCCGCAGTTCGACGGGATCGATTCCCAGTTCGCGTGCCGCGATGTCGAGCAGCGTTTCACGCGCCAGCGATTCCATCGCCCACGGCCCGCGATAGGCGCCGAGCCCGACCGTGTTCGAGAACCAGCCGCGCGTATGAAAACCGGGATGCGGCATCCTGTACGCCGCCCACATGAACAGGTGTACGGCGATGTTGGCGTCCGCGCCCTGCGGATAGGCGCCGTTGTTGAGGCTGTAGTCGGAATGGGCCGCGAGCATCCGTCCGTCGCGGTCGAGCGCCAGACGAACGGTGATCTCCTGTTCGCGCGCCTGATTCGCCGCGACGAAATTTTCCCAGCGATCCTCGATCCACTTGAGCGGACGGCCGAGCAGCATCGCACCGACGATCGTCGACATCTCCTCGCGCCAGGGATGATTCTTGAGCCCGAAGGAACCGCCGACGTCCTTGGCGATGACGCGGACGTTCAGTGTCGGCTGATCGAGCGCCAGCGACAGATAGCGCGCCACCAGGTGCGGGCTCTGGCAGGTGATGTAGACGAGCAGTTCCTCGCCCTGCCGGGTCACCACGACGCCGCGCGTTTCCATCGGCGACTGCGAGATACGCTGGTGACGTATCGTGCGGGTCAGCAGGTACGGCGCCTTCGACAACCTCTCTTCGAGTTCATCGTCCTGCTCGTTGCCCATCGCAGCGGCGACATTGGAATCCGTGCCCGCATGGACTGGCGGCCCGCGCATCGCATCGGCGATGGTGACGACGGGATCCAGTTCTTCGTAATCGACGTTCACCAGACTCGCGGCGTCCTCGGCGAGATAGCGATCCTGCGCCACGACCATGACCACGGGGTCGCCGACGTAGGCGACCGTGCCTCGCGCCAGCAGCGGTACCGGCGGTTCGCACGGCGGCGCGAAATAGAAGCTCAGCAGTTTGGCGGGAATGCGGTCGAGATCCTCCACGGTGAAGACGGCAAGTACGCCGGGCGATTCACGCGCGACCGACGTGTCGATCGAACGGATGCGTCCGCGCGCGATCGGGCTGCGCACGAAAGCGACGTGCAGCATGCCGGGCAGCACGATGTCATCGACGAACGTGCCGCGGCCCGTGAGGAGCCGCCCGTCCTCCTTGCGCGGCAGACGCCTGCCGATCATGCCGGCGTGCGATTCCGCCTGACTCATGATCGTTCGGTCCCGCCGTCGCTCGCCAGCTTGCGCGCGGCGCGGCGAATGCCCTGATAACCGGTACACCGGCACACATGGCCCGACAGGGCGTCGAGCAGCCCTTCGGCGTCCGGTTTGTCGGGACCGGACGTCAGCGCTGCGAACGTCATCACCACGCCCGGCGTACAGAAGCCGCATTGCAGTGCATGCTCGTCGCGCATCGCCTGCTGCACGGGATGCAGCGAACCGTCGACCGGCGCGAGCCCTTCGACGGTCGTGATCGCAGAACCGTCGGCCTGCACGGCCAGCATCAGACACGAACGCACGGCGAGTCCGTCGACGATCACCGTGCAGGCGCCGCACACGCCGTGTTCGCAACCGACGTGCACACCGGTATAGCCGGCATCGATGCGCAGAAAATCGCTCAGCGTCTTGCGGCCTTCGACCGTCGTCTGTTGCCGGCGGCCATTGATCGTCACGTCGATCCGGTGTTCGCTCATGCCGCGTTTCTCACATCGAGGGCGTCGCTCAGGGTGCGGGCGAAGATGCGCCGGCCGACGGTACGTCGATACTCGGCAGACGCATGACGGTCGTCGAAGGGCTCGGTGTCCGCGACCGCGAGTTCGGCGATGGCTCGCACGTCGAGTCCCGCCAGCGACTGGCCGATCAGTGCCTGCTCCGCCTGGCGCGCCTTCATCGGCGTCGGACCCATGCCGAACCAGGCGAGTCCTGCGCGGCTGATGCGCCCGCTGTCGAAAGCGAGCGAACCCACCAGTCCGATCAGCGCGAAATCGCCGGGGCGCTGCGCGACTTCGCGAAAGACGGGAATCGCATCGGCGGCCCCGTCGGGAAACTCGATCGAGGTGATCAGCTCGTCCGGTTCGAGCGATGTGGCATAGGGTCCGAGGTAGAGATCTTCGGCGCGGATGCGTCGTACGCCGCGCACGGATCGCGCTTCGACCGATGCACCGAGCGCAACGGCTGTGGCCGGCAGTTCGGCCGCGGGTTCGCCGAGCGCGATCGATCCGCCGACGGTGCCGCGATTGCGCGTCTGGTGATGACCCACGTGCTGCGTCGCCGTGACCAGCACCGGCAATGTCTGGCGCAGCGTGGTGTCGGCAATGGCTTCGTTCTGGCGCAGGATCGGGCCGATGCGCGTCGCGCCGTTCGCCCGACTCACGCCCTTCAGGCTCGCGATGCGGTTGATGTCGACCAGAATGAATGGCTGGCTCATGCGCAATGCCAGCAGCGGCAGCAGCGTCTGGCCGCCGGCGAGCACCGTCGCGCCGCCGCCGGCTTCGGCAAGCAAGGCGCACGCCTCATCGACCGTCTTCGGCGCGTAGTAGTCGAACGGCGCTGGCTTCATCGCCCGTCCCCCGATCGTTTGTCTGCGCGCAGCAGGCGTTCGAGCAACGCGGCATCGAGCACGATCTGCGGCGCAGCGCTGCGACGACCGAACTCGAACCCTGCTGCGGCGACGATGACGATCAGAAGGCCGATCGCCATGCCCATCCAGTCCGAACCGCCACTGCCCTGCGAGCGGCCGACGAAGAATCCCACCATTGCCGACACGGCGAGCGCGAGAATCCAGGCGATCGGCAGGCCGCGAGAAGCGGCTGGCGCCGCAGATACGGACGCCGACGGCGTCGCGACGGTGGCAGTGCCGGTGAGCAGTTCGCCGAACTTCCTGAAGAACCTGCCCGCGAACTGTTTAGCGGTCGCATCGATCAACGGTCCGCCGAGTTGTGCCAGCCGGCCGCCGACCGTCGCGTCGACTTCGTAGGCAAGCACCGTGACGCTGCCTTCCTCGGCGAGCCGCACCTTGATACTCGTCTTCGCCGAACCCACGGTGCCGCCCTGCCCCTCGCCAGTCAGCGTGTAGCTGCGCGGCGCATCGATATCGGAGAGCGCGACGACGCCGTTGAAGCGCGCACCGATGGGACCGATCTTCACTTCGACGACGGCGCGCAGCCGCTCGGCGGATTCCTTCTCCAGCGACTGACATCCGGGGATGCATTGCCTCAGCACCTCCGGGTCATTGAGGGCTTCCCACACCCGGCCTCGCGGAGCGGCGATGCGCTCCTCTCCTGTCATTCTCATTCGTCGGCCCCCGCACTTGTGCAACACGATGTTTCATTACTGGATGGGGAATTGTCAACCGAAGACCGCGGAAAGAGGGCCGCGAAAGACCGCAAAAAAGAATCGTTTTCGGAAGAGATCCTCATTCCTTTATGCGGTCTTTTGCGGCCCTCCTCCCTCTCCGATCCCCGCCAGCACCCGATCCAGGCCCGCCGCGAAATCGTGCGTCTGCCACAGATGCAGGAACATCGTCGAGATGTGCAGCTGGGCACGCGCCGCTTCGCTGGTACGAAACACGGGATCGCGCTGACTCGATGCCGTCGCGGCAGCCGGCAGACGCGACAGGACTTTCGCCGGCGCTTCCATGAGCCAGGCGAGACCCATCGTTGCGACGTACAGGTCCATGTGCAGCCGCAGATCGGCAGTGGCCAGCGACGGCCCGCCGTTCGCGCGCAACTCCGTGACGAACAGATCGAGCAGTTCGTCGAAGTGCTCGTCCCACAACTCCTGGTGCGCAGCGCTCAGCGCGCCCCACAGCGCATAGGCGACATTCATCTGGCGCACGCGGCCCCAGTCCATCAGGCCGCACTGCATCGTTCCCGACGCATCGCGCCAGAACCAGGCGTTGTCGATGTTGGCGTTCCAGTGACACAGCGCGATGAAGTCGCGATCGGATTGCAGGAAACGCTTGATCGTCGTCTCGTGCTGCAGGAAGCGACCGACCTCGCGCTCCATGCGCGCAAAGAATGCCGGCGTCAGCGAAGACGGCACCAGTTGCGGATACGTTGCGGCGAACTGCGCATAGCCGCGGATCAGTTCGCGCAGCCGCGGTCCGTCATGGCGGATCGGATCCGAGGCCGCCGCAGCCTGCGCATCGAAAGGAAAGCGCGCTTCGACCTCCGCCGACAGCCGTGCGGACTTGTGTGTCGCCGCGAGCTGCGCGAGTGCGGCAACGATGGCGCGATAGCGCGCGAGCGGATCCTCCAGATCATGATCGAGACACTTCGGCTGATGCGGCTCGATCCCGTCGACACCGAATGCGATCTGCTGCGTGATCAGCAGCCCCGTGCCGGACTCGTGCTCGTAGTCGGCGAAATAGGCGACCGGCACGCGGATCGGAAATCCAGGCAGGCGCGACAGCGGCGCAAAGCGGACCTCGGCTTCCATCTCGTACCGGCCCCGGTCACGCAGGGGGTTGGTGAAGTCGCGCGAGAACTTCACGAACAGGTCCGTGTGCAGGTCGGGGGCAGGTTGCGCGTATTCCACCGCCAGGAAGAACTTCTGGCCGGTGCTGCCGCCGGGACATTCCTCCAGCCGCACGATGCGCGTGACGCTGTTCGTCGCTGCAATCGAACCGAAGGAGCGGAATGCCTCGGTGAGGAAGCCGGCGCCGAGTGCACGCAATGCGTCGCCATGCGCGGGAATGGCGAGACCGAAGGCATCGCCGCGAAAATCAGACCAGGGGCATCCCTCAGAACGGCAGGTTGTACAGCTTGACCGCATTCGTCTCGAGGACGCGCTTGCGCACGCTCTCATCGTAGCCGCCGAGCGTTTCGATGATGTGTTCCTGCACGCCGGGATACAGCGACGTCGGATGCGGGAAGTCCGTCTCGAAGACGACCTTGTCGAAACCGATCGTTTCGAGCAGCAGCTTCGGGCCGACGCTTTCGAACCAGTACGTCACCCAGAAGTGATCCTTGAAGTACTGCCACGGGCGGCGCTGCAGGATCTTCGACTTGCTCGGCAGCATCTCGTTGAACTGGTGTTCGAGCGCTTCGAGCGCGAACGGCACCCAGCCGAGGCCGCTTTCGATGAGGCCGATCTTGAGTTTCGGATGACGATCGAGACGGCCGCTGACAATCCAGTTGCCCAGCGTCGCCGCATTGCAGATCGAGAACATGGTCGCGACCACCGACAGCGTCTGTTCGAACGCGAAGCCTTCCCAGGTCAGCGCCGTCGGATCGATGGCGGCATTGAGATGGAAGTTGATCGGCAGGCCCGCCTCGGACGTCATCTCCAGGAACGGCGTCCAGTAGTCGTGCACGTACGAGGGAATGCGCAGGCGTTCCGGCGTATCGGGCAGCACGAAGCCCTTGAGACCCATGTCGATGCAGCGGCGTGCTTCGGCTTCCATCGCCGCCTGATCCCACAGCGGTAGATGCGCCATCGTGAACAGGCGCTGTCCCGATTCCTGCTGACGTTCCGCCGCGGCGTCGTTGTAGATCCTGATCACGGTGAGCGCGAGTTCGGGATCGCCGAGCGACATCAGCGAGCCGGCCTGCGTCACGCCGGAGTTGTGGTAGCAGATCTGCGCGTAGACGCCCATGTCGTCCATCGCCTGCAGGCGCTGCTTCGTGTCGTATGCGGCCTTGTGGCCTTCATCGAGCGTCGGAAACGCGAGACGGCCGAGCAGCTTGTCGTTCTGCGTATTGATGACGTTGCCGCCGAGCGTGCCGAAATCGCGATCGCCCACGAACCAGCGATCGACGCCGTTGACGCGCCGCACGACCGGCACCTTGTCTTTCAGCCGCGCGGGCGCGCGCGAAGTGAACAGGTCAGGCGCTTCGGTGATGTGCGTATCGCAATCGACGATCCTGATGCCGGCGAAACTCGGATGCAGGCCCTTCGATGCGGCCGCGTAGTCCACCTTGCGCATCACACCGCCGGGCGTGTAGCCCTCGGCGGACCAATACTTGCGCGCTGAACTCGCAAGCTCTGCTTTGTCGTCAGCCATGGCTGCTCCTGTCTCGACCTGATCTGTTCACGGGGATTGTCCGCCCGCATCGCGGCATGTCGATACGAATGCTCCACGACAACCGTCCACTAAGGCAACCTCAGCTTTTTCGGGTTTTTCCCTGTAGGTCAGGCTTCAGCCTGACTCTTCAGCACATGCGTCGCCCCGAGTCGCGCTTCGCGACGGCTGGAGTCAAGTGACGCCCGGCGCGCTTTCCTAGACTCGCTTGCCGGACGGCACGATTCGAGGAAACCGCACATGAACGGCAACGATGAACTCAAGGCATTGCTCGAGCGCGAGCAGATCCGCGACTGTCTCCATCGTCTCGCCCGCGGCGAGGATCGTCGCGACGCCCGGTTGATCAGGAGTGCGTGCTGGCCGGATTCGACCATCGACTTCGGCATCTTCACGGGCGCGTTCGACAGGTATCTGGAATGGGTCGTCCCGGGTTCGCCGGCGATTGCAGTGACCCTGCACACGCTCGGACAGAGTTTCATCGAACTGGACGGCCGCATCGCCCGCGTCGAAACTCACGTCACTTCCTACCATCGCGTGAACATGGGTTCCGGGGAGCGCGACACCGTGATCGGCGGCCGCTATCTGGACCGTCTCGAAAAGCGAGGGAACGAATGGCGTATCGCCGGGCGTACGATGCTGTACGACTGGTTCCGCGATTTCGGTACGTCGGTCGACTGGTCGCAGGGCGTCATGGGCCTGCCCTTCACCGCCGATCGCTACACGGGACGCGCGGCAGGCGACTTCAGCGTGGAGTTCTTTGGAAACAGAGCATGAATCCCGACACGAAGATCGTACTTGCGACCGCATCATGAGCATCCGGCCCTACATCGAGATCGTGCTGGACGCCTGATCGACGATGCCAGCGGCCATCGCGCGGCTGAGCTGACTCCGGACAGCCAACTTCCTGTCACATTCCCGCAGTACGCTGTCGCGGTACAGGTGCCATGGGAAGACTCGATGCGGACGACACTGGTTGCTGTTCTGGTGCTGGCCATGCCACTGACGTGCCCGGCCGATCCGTTGCATGCGGTCGGCGACGATGGCACCTATCGTCACGAGGACAGCGGCTGGCTGTTCCTCACCCGGATCGCTGCCTTCGAGCGGACCGGTACGCCCTACACCATCGACGGCAACGCCGACGCAGGCGCGCACTACATCAGCCGCGATTCCGCGACCGGGCTCGTCGTCGTCGATGTGTTCGCGCGGGAATCGTTTGCCGGGGATGCGACGCTCGCCGGCGCAAAGCAGTCTGCGCAGACAGCGGCCGGCGGGCAATCTTCCGCACAGGCCGAAGAGATCCTGCAACTGGCCACCGGTATCCAGTTCGTGAAGATCACGTACAGGTCGGCGGACAAGGCTCCCGTCTGTCTGTACTTCGCCGAAAAGAAGCCGTGGACCGTGAAGATTCTCGCCACCGGCGTGGACAGCGATGCGGCGGTCGACAGCTTCGTGCGAGCCCTTCCCTGGGGAACGCTGGGAAGCGACACGCGCGATCTGCACGGCGGCTGAGATGCTGCGTCCTTCTGTCGTCCTGGTGGCGGCGGCGTGTGTCGCCATCAGCGTGGTATTGCTGAGCCTCAACCGGCCCGGCGAAGTGGGCAAGCCAGCCGCTTCGACCCTCATCTCCCCGCCCGCGGCACTTCCCGAACAACCGGAACCTGCCGAAGTCCACGCTCCATTGCCGACAACCGAAATCGACGACGTCCGCGCCGTCGACGTACTCCACGGCGATACGCAGTCGCCGGATGCGCGGACGCGTGCCGATGCGATCGCCGAGCTGTCCCGTTCAACCGACCCGCGCGCCGTAGGCGTGCTGCGGCGCGTGCTCGACGACGGCGATCCGCAGGTGGATCAGCCGCTCGCGTTGCAGTCGCTGCAGAAGCTGGCCCTGGAACGCGGCGATGAAGACGGCGCGATCCGCGATGCGCTGCGCTACACGGTCTATCACGCGACCGACGAGTCGGTTACGCAGACCGCGCAGCTCATGCTCGAAGACCTCGACGCGCGGCTGGCGTCCGCCGCGCGCTGAGGCCCAATGGCACTGCATGAAGGGTTCTCTGCGTTGCGCGCCTCTGGTCTGATCCCCTCCTCCGCGAAGCGGGGGCCTCTTACTGTGGGGCCGGCTTCAGCCGGCCTCTTTTCAGAAGTCAGGCTGAAGCCTGAC
>NZ_DAINNK010000082.1:0-21132 GCF_036735925.1 Povalibacter sp. | reverse complement strand
CGCGCCAGGTAGTGTTCGTCGACGAGCGCAGTCACCTTGAATCCATCGACCTGATCGATCTGTCCGAGCCGCTGCCCCGGCGACTTCGATTCACCCTGGTGAGCGTCGAGCGACGTGAGATGCCCGGCGAGCGGCGCCTTGACCACCAGGTTGTCGAGATTCTGGCGCGCGAGTGCCAGATTGGCGTTCAGACCGGTGATCGTGAGGTCGAGTTGCCGGATCTGCTCGCGCAGCAGCGACTCGTCGACCTGCGCCGCATGCGCGAGTTCGCGCTCGTGGCGCTGCAGGCGCTGCAGCCCGAGACGCGCATCCTCGATATCGGCGCGACGAATGGCGCCGCCCGTCCCAAGCGATTCCAGCCGCGCCAGCTGTTGCGCCGCCTGCTCGATCTGGAAGCGCACGTCGATCAGCTCGCGCGCATGCGCAAGGCGCGTCTGCTCGAACAGCAAGCGGGTGCTGGTGAGACGGTTGAGCTGTTCCGACAACTGCGCCTCGCTGTTGATCACCTGCAATTGCAGATGGGTGTTGTTCAATCGGACGAGCGGCTGACCGGTGCTCACCATCACTCCCTCCTCCACCAGCACCTGCGCGACCTGCCCGCCGTCGACCGCATCGAGATAGACCGTCGCCCGCGGCTGGACGATGCCCGTCACGGGAATGTAGTCGTGGAATGCCGCGGATCGCACCGGCGACAGCACCAGCCGCTCGCCCTCGATGCGCAGCGTACGCGTCGATCCATAGCGCACATAGCCGAAGGCGACGGCGCAGATCGCCGCGAACACCAGCAGACCTGCGACCACGCGCGCCCGGGTGAATCGCGGCGTGCGCACGCGCCGGTCCATCGGCGACATCTCCGCCGTATCGTCCCGGTCATGTGGGTCATTTCGGACCGACGCCAGCCGCATATCGTTCGCACACTGTGTTATCTACGTAATACAGTACTACGATAAGACGATGGCGCGCAACGCCGCGTCGGGGTATGTTGGCCGCGCCGTCCCAGGTTCTCCCCTATGAAACGCACTGCTTCCTTTCCGCAATGGCACGACGATCTGCCGATCTACCGGCAGCTGATGGAGCTGCTCGTCGGCCGCATCCTCGACCAGACGTATGCAGAAGGGGAGATGCTGCCGTCGGTGCGGCAGCTCGCCAGCGATTGCGATGTCAACCCGCTGACGGTGGCGAAGGCCTACAAGGAGCTGGCGCGCGACGGGCTCACCGATCGCCTGCGCGGCGAGGGGCTCATGGTGCGCAAGGGAGTGCGCGAAGCGCTGCTGCGCCGCGAGCGCAACAAGTTCATGAAGGAGGAATGGCCGGTGCTGCGCGCCCGTCTCAGGCGGCTCGGCATCGACCTCGAAACGCTGCAGGAAACCTTCGACGATTGACGGCGGGACCCGTCCCTCCCCCATTGCACGGGAGAGGGACGCGGCGAATCAGTGCCTGGTCTTTTCCGCCTTGCTCTTCCTCTTCAGGTCGGCGCGATGCGCGCGCTCGTAGGTCTGGATGTCCTTGAAGCGTCCGTTCTTGTCACGGACCGCGTAGAGCTTCTTGCCGGCGGTGCTGCGATGAGTCGTGCGGAACGTCATGAATCGGTCCTCCGGAGATCGGCGATGAGTGCGGATGCACCGTAGGGCGAATACACCCGCTTCGCCGCGAGGGTCAATTGCGGTAATCGAGATGGAGGATTCCAGTCGATGCCCCCACCCCGGCCCTCCCCCGCTTCGCGGAGGAGGGGGACGGAAGGTCACCACCGGTTCGATCGTTGCAGTCCACTAGCTCTTCTTGCCGAACAACGCGTCGAGCTCCGCCCGCGCCTTGTCGGCAGCCGAAGGCTGCGCGGCCGGCGCACCACCGAACAGCGCATCGAGCTGCGCCCTGGCCTTCGCCGCCTCGTCCTGCGGCGTACTCGAGTAGGCGTCGGGCCGTGGCTTGAAGTAGTCGCAGAAGTTGGCGCGTTCCTTGTCCTTCACTTCTTCCGCGATCGGCTCGCGACAATGCTTCGCGACGCTCGTGCTGTACCACTCGCACATCCTGCAGACGTGCAGTTCCGCGTGGCACTGCCGGCATTCTTCGAGGCGACGCAGCGGCAACGTGTAGTCGCCGAGGGAATTGCCGCATTTCCAGCAGACGAGGTCGGACATGGAATCTTAAGAGTAACCGCAAAGAACGCATAGAACGCAAAACAGGAAAGACCAGGAAATAACCGCAAAAAGCGCAAAAGGCGCAAAGGTCAGAAAAGAGGAATTCTTACTTTTGCGCCTTTTGCGCTTTTTGCGGCCATTCTCTTCTCCGAACTTTGCGTTCTATGCAGTCTTTGCCCCGTGGGATTCCCTTCGGTCACGGTTACTCCGATTTCCTCTGCTTCTCCGGCGTCGCAATCTCGTCGTACCCGCGGCCGACGAATTCGATCAGGCAGATGCCGTGGCCGAAGGGGTCGGCGAGCATCGCGATCTTGCCCCAGCTGTTGGAGCGCACGTTGCCTTCGAGGCGGGCGCCGGCATTGCGGGCCTTGTCGACGGCGGCTTCGACGTTGTCGACGACGAAGTCGAGATGGATCGGTGTCCAGTGACGCGCGTAGGAACGCAGGTGGCGGCTCGATGCGGATGCCACCGTGCCGTTCGGTTTCGCCAGCAGATAGATGGGCGCGTTGGCGCCGAGCAGTTCGACGGCGTCGTGGCCGAAGCGGCGGCCGACAGTGAGATCGAGCGCGCTGCAGTAGAACTGCGCGGCCTTCTTCAGATCGTCGACGTCGATATTGACCAGCAGCGACGCCACGTCAGTGCCTCGTGACGACGATCGGTGCGCCGCGGGTGATGACCATCGTGTGTTCGTACTGTGCCGAGCGCGTGCCCGGCGGTCCGAACAGCGTCCAGCCGTCGCTGGATTGTTCGACCATGGTCGTGCGCGTCGACAGGAAAGGCTCGATGGTGATCACCATGCCCTGTCGCAGCACGCGCCGGTCGGACGCGTCGTAGAACCCGGGAATGTGGCCGGGTTCCTCGTGCAACGCGCGGCCGACGCCGTGGCTGCCGAGATTGCGGATGATGTGGAAGCGATGCTGCTTCGCGACCTTCTCGATCGCGCGACCGATCTGGTTGATGCGATTGCCGGCGCGTGCCTCGCGCATCGCGCCTTCGAGTGCCTGCCGCGTGGCGTCGCACAGGCGCAGCGCGACGTCGTCGGCCGGCGGGACGACGCGCGTGCCGCCGGTGTCTGCGAAGTAGCCGTCGAGTTCCGCCGAGACGTCGACGTTCACGACATCGCCGGCTTCGATGCGTCGCGCTCCCGGAATGCCGTGCGCCGCTTCCTCGTTGATGCTGATGCAGGTCGCACCGGGGAAGTTGTAGGTGATCTTCGGCGCCGAGCGCGCACCGTGAGCTTCCAGCAGCGCGGCACCCTGGGCATCGAGTTCGGCCGTCGTCATGCCGGGCTCGATCTTTTCCAGCATTTCGTGCAGCACCAGCGACACGATGCGGCCGATGCGCCTGAGTCCGTCGAGATCTGACTCGGTTTCGATGGTCATGGAAGTCGTCGCCGCTGCGGAGGAAGGCGCGAGTGTGCAATCCGGCGGCAGCAGGGACAAGAGACGCAGGAGGGAGACAGAGAACGGATTCGGAGTTTCACACGGAGATCACGGAGGCCACGGAGGTCGGAAAAGAAGTTAAGAGTTTCCACGGGGGAGAAGAAAGGGAACACGGGGAGCACGGGGAAAGAAAATTTCTGTTCCGGGACCCCGTGTTCCCCGTGTCCCCTTTCTTCCCCCGTGGAAATTCTTCTCTCTTGATCTCCAGCTCCGTGCCCTCCGTGATCTCCGTGTGAAACTCCGGCTTCCTCAGGCCGCCGCGCCGTACTTCGCGTAGAGCCGCTGGAGACGGGAAATGGAACTGGAGGCCGCAAGAGACCGCATAAAAGAAGTTGCAGGAAGGACGGATTCTTCTGCCGATCTTTACCCTTCTTTTATGCGGTCTTTCGCGGCTCTCCGGCTCTCCTCTCCCTTCTCACTCGATCGCGCGGCTGCGTTCCGGCATCTCGTAATCGAGCTGGCGCGCTTCGACTTTGCGGCCTTCGATGCCGTAGTAGATGAGATAGGCGAGACCGATGCCGAGGCAGACGAGGCCAGGCAGCGCAGGGAAATCGCCGTCGATGCGCATGGAGATCAGCAGCGCGATGCCGATGAACGTCCACACGAGTCCCGGCAGCAGCGAGGTGCGGCGGTTGCGACGGCGTCCGTCGATCAGTTCGATCGGCAGCGGCGGAATGTCCATGCCGCGTTCGATGGCCGCCATGCGCTCGGTGTGGTGCAGTTCCATGAAGCGGCGGCGTTTGCGATAGCTGAGGATGATCCAGACGATGGCGGGAATGAAACCGACGCCGAAGGTGATGGCGACGATGGGAACCAGATCGTTGAGCATGGGGCGAGGCCTCGTTCGGTCGTGATCGGTGCGATGTTGGGGGTTCAGACGCGGCACCTGTTCGCAGGGTTGCACGTCGATCACCGACGCGTCGCATCGGTCGATCGCCGCGAACGGCCGGCGAACCGTGGACCGCGAAGGGAACCTCGTTGCTAGAGTGCGGATGGAGGGCTACCCCGAGCCCCTTCCCGCAACCTTTTGCCGCCACCGCACGTCACAACCCGCAATGACACTGGGTGCCGCTCCGCAAGCCGACAGCGATCTTCAGGCGCTGCTCCAGGTCAAGAAGTACCGCGAAGTGTTCGCGTTGTTGGTGCCGCGTTACCGGGACAAGGTTTTCCGTTTGTCATTCAGCATGTTACGCAACCACGCCATGGCCGAGGACATCACCCAGGACGTCTTCCTGCGGGTGTGGCGTGCCCTGCCGGGGTTCGCCGGCCAGTCGTCGCTGTCGACGTGGATCTATGCGATCACCCGCAATGCGTGTCTGTCGGAACTGCGCAAGAAGCGGCCGACGGTGTCCATGAATGGCGATGCGGACGAGTACGACGCCGAAGTGGCTGCGCTGGCCGCACCTGATCCCGACGACTCGGCGACGGTCAGCGTCGGGCAGCTGCTCGACCAGTTGCCCGAGCGCTACCGCCAGGCCGTCACGCTGTTCTATATGGAAGACAAATCCTACGAACAGACGGCCGAGAGCCTCGGGCTGCCGCTGGGCACGGTCAAAGCCTTGCTTCACCGTGCCCGCAAGCGCCTAATCGAATTGACGCGCGAGTCGGAAAGAACCGTCTCCGCCTGATGACCGCCATGACCACGACACCCACATCGACTCAGAACCCCGCCGAACACCATCTCGAATGGAACGATCGGCTGCAGGACTGGCTGGATGGCGATATCGATCCCGCCGATGGCGATCTCTTCGCAACGCATCTGCGCGACTGCGTGCTGTGCAAGGAACGCGTCGAGGAATTCTCGACGCTCGAAACCGCGTTGTTCGCAGCGAATCCGGCGCCATCCCTGAACGATTCGTTCGATGCACGGCTGTTCGCACAGATCGGCTCGGTGAACGAAGCCCAGCGCGCCGCGGCGCGCCAGCGAGTCGAACAGGAATTGCAGGAAAACCTGCAGGCGCTGTCGCGCAGCTGGCGTCGTACCTGGGCGTTCGTGATTCCCGGCATGATCGGTGGCGTGCTGCTCGCGTTCGCGCTGGTCGGCTCGTTCGATGCCGCAGAAGTCACTGCGAAAATCGCCGGCGATCAGTTCGCGAACATGGGATCGCTGCAGACGATCCTCACTGGACTGATGGGCGCAGCCCTCGGCGGCTTCATGTCGGGCTGGCTGGCAAAGGTGGCGGACTGATCCGTCTCTTCCTGTGGGGCCGGCTTCAGCCGGCCTTCCCGGAGTCAGGCTAAAGCCTGACCTACAGTAGAAGTAGAATACGCGCCGTTCTCCCAACGGCCCACCAACAACAATCATGCATTCGCGCTCCGTCCCGGACGCCCCGGCAACCGATCGGCCGGCCGCGAATAACAAGCTCGTTCTCACCGCGCTCGGTGTCGTCTTCGGCGACATCAGTACCAGTCCGCTGTACGCGTTGCGCGAGTGCTTCAGTCCCGATCACGGCATCGCGGTCAATCACGCCAACGTGCTCGGCCTGCTGTCGCTGATCCTGTGGTCGCTGATCCTGGTCATCTCGGTGAAGTACGTGACCATCGTGCTGCGCGCCGACAATCGAGGCGAAGGCGGCGTGCTGGCGCTCAGCACCTTGCTGTCCAACGCGAGCCGCGACTGGCGCGTGTGGGGACCGGTGAGCGCGGTCGGCCTGTTCGGTGCGGCGCTGTTTTTCGGCGATGGCTTCATCACGCCGGCCATCTCGGTGCTGAGCGCCATGGAAGGTCTCGAAGTCGCGACGCCGCGTCTCGAACACTTCGTCGTGCCCGGCGCGCTGGCGATCCTCACGCTGCTGTTCCTGGTGCAGAAGCGCGGCACGGGCGCGATGGGCCGCATGTTCGGACCGGTCACGCTCATCTGGCTGATCACGCTGGCGCTGCTCGGCGTGCGCTGGATCGTCACCGCGCCGGGTGTGCTGCTGGCGCTCAATCCCTGGCACGCCGTGATGTTCTTCGTGCACAACGGCGCGGCCGGATTCTTCGTGCTCGCTTCGGTGTTTCTCGCCATCACCGGCGGCGAGGCGCTGTACGCCGACATGGGTCACTTCGGCCGCTCGCCGATTCGCCGCGGCTGGTTCTGGGTCGTGCTGCCGGCGCTGGTGCTCAACTACTTCGGTCAGGGCGCGCTGCTGCTCGGCAATCCCGATGCGATCACCAATCCCTTCTACAACCTCGCGCCCGGCTGGCTGCTGCCGTTCCTGATCATTCTCGCCACCGCGGCAACCGTCATCGCGTCGCAGGCCGTCATTTCCGGCGTGTTCTCGGTGACGCGTCAGGCGCTGAACCTCGGTTACCTGCCGCGGCTGCGCATCGAGCATTCTTCCGAACACGAGATCGGCCAGGTGTACGTGCCGATGGTCAACTGGGTGCTGTTCGTCGGCACGTTCACGCTGGTGCTGGCGTACCAGTCGTCGAGCGCGCTGGCCGGTGCGTACGGCATCGCGATTTCCAGCACCATGCTCATCGACGGCATCCTGGTCATCATGCTGCTGCGCGTGCGCCGGGAACCGCACTATCGTTTCTACGTGGGCGTGCTCGCGTTCATCGTGGCCATCGAGTTCGCCTTCTTCTCCGCCAATCTCTTCAAGCTCGATGACGGCGGCTGGCTGCCGGTGGCGGCGGCCGTCGTCGTCTACATCCTGATGAGCACCTGGCAGGAAGGACGGCGCACGCTCAACTGGCTGATCGCGCGCGAACAGATGCCGGTGCACGACTTCCTCGCGCTGCTGGAGAAGGAGTCACCGCACACTGTCGAAGGGACGGCGGTGTATCTCGCCAGCGAAGCCGGCGGCATGCCGCGCGCACTGCTGAACAATCTGCGTTTCAACCGCGTCATGCATCAGCGCAACATCCTGCTGACGTTCGTGCGGCCGGAAGTGCCGTACGTGCCGCCCGAAGAACGCATCGAAGTACAGACGCTCTCGCCCGCGCTGTGTCGCGTGATCGCACGCTACGGCTTCATGGAAACGCCGAACGTCGTCGTCACGCTGCGCGCGGCGGAGGAAAAGGGCATCGCGTACGAACCCGAACAGACGGTGTACGTCGTCGGTCGCGAGAATCCGGTGTTCGCCACCGGCTCCGGCATGCCGCTGTGGCGCAAACGGCTCTTTGCCTACATGGGCCGCAACAGCCAGCTCGCCGCCATCCACTTCGGCGTGCCGTCGCATCGGCTGCTGGAGGTGAGCAGCCAGGTGAGGATGTGAGGAGAAAGGCGGTTGGCTGCTGGCGGCTGGCCAGAGGAGGAAGCAGCTGCACGGACGCAGTGCAATCTGACGAGCGGATGCACCGTTACTGCTTCTGGCCAGCCGCCAGCAGCCAGCAGCCCTAATTCAGCAACTCCGCCATCTCCAGCACCGACTTCGCTACCTCACCCATGCGGCGGTTGCGTTCCATCGCCATGCGCCGCAACGTGTGATACGCCTCGTCCTCGCTCAGACCGCGGGCCTTCATCAGCAGACCCTTGGCGCGTTCGACGAACTTGCGCTCGGCGAGTTTCTGCTGCGCCACGTTCAGTTCGCTGCGCAGGTCGGTCATCAGCTCGAAGCGGGCCAGCGCCACCTGCAGGATGGCGGGGACGCGCGCAGCGTTCAGTCCATCAACGACATACGCCGAAGCGCCGGCGCGCACGGCGCGGCTGATGCTCTGTTCGGAAGGATCGCTGGCGAAAATCACCAGCGGCAGGGGCTTTTCGCCCATCGCATCGATGATGCGATCCAGCAGATCGATGGGGGGAGACCCGGTTTCGAGCACGATGGCATCGGGTCGCGCTTCGTCCATCGGCGGAAACGGATCATCCGGCCCGGCGATATCCGCCGCCTCATGACCCGCCAGCAACAGCCCCCGACGCACGATGTCCGCCCGTTCGGACGACTCGGCAATGACCAGTACACGCACGCTTTGCGACCGAAGTGGTTGGGATGGTCGGGAGGTGCAAGGAGAGTGCCAGTCCGAACCCTATTCCGCCTCCAGCCTCGGCCCCGGATCGATGAACGACCTTGCCAGCCCGACGAACGCCGGCAGTTCCGTCCTGATCAGATACACCGGCACCGCACTCAGGTACTCCGCATAACGCCCCTTGTCTTCGAAGCGGTCGCGGAACGGCGATGCCTTGAACAATCGGCCGAGGTGCGGCACGACGCCGCCGCCGATGTACAGGCCGCCGACGGCGCCGAGCGTGAGGACGAGGTTGCCCGCCATCGTGCCGAACAGCGCACAGAACATGCTCACCGCTTCCATGCAGCGTGCGCAGGAACTCTCGTTGGCGCGCCGCGTGATTTCCTTTGGCGTCAGGGTGTCGGGCACCTTGCGTTCGATCACGCTGATGGCTTCGTAGAGATTCACGAGGCCGGGGCCGGAGATCACGCGTTCAGCCGAGACGTGCGAGAAGCGCTGGTGAAGTTGCCGCAGCACGGCCATCTCGCGCTCGTTCATCACGGAGAGCGTCGCGTGACCGCCCTCGCCCTGCAGCGGAATGAAATGCGGACCGGCGGGAATCAGTCCGGAGACGCCGAGTCCGGTACCCGGGCCGATGAGCGCGATCGGCGCGTTGGCGACGGGACGTCCGCCGCCGATGGCTTCGAGTTCGTGTTGCGGCAGATGGCGCACGGCCATCGCGAGCGCGGTGAAGTCATTGAGAAAGATCATGCGCGACAGCCCGAGCTGCTGGCGCACGCGTGCGGCGGAGAACTGCCACACGTGATTCGTCATGCGAATGAGGTCGCCGGTGATCGGACCGGCGATGGCGACGGCGGCCTCCTGCGGACGCTTGCCCTTCGCCGTCGCGCCGACCTGTTGCAGATAGTGTTCGGCTGCGGCGACGACGTCCGGATAGTCGGCGCATTTCAGGACGATCTCGTCGCGATGCTCCTGTCCTTCCAGCAGGGCGAAGCGGGCATTGGTGCCGCCGATGTCGGCGATCAGTCGCGGTGCGGTTTCAGGGCGCCCAGTAGACATCAACCGGCACCTCCTTCTGATGCAGGATGGCGCGCACCGGCAGCTCCGCCGCCGAGCCGGGCATGCGTGCCCGCTGATAGACCTGCCATTTCGATTCCCCCTCGATGTGCAAAATGATCCGCCGCGCATCCAGCAGCGCCGCCAGATTCAGGCTGACGCGCGCATGCGGCGCTTTCAGTGCATTCACCGCGACACAACCGGGCGCCGCCGCCGGATCCAGCGCCTTCGCCAGCGCCAGCGACCCGGGGAACAGCGACGCCGTATGGCCGTCCTCGCCCATGCCGAGCAGCACGACATCGAACGGCCGCGGCACGCGGCTGAGTGCACGCCACGACCAGTCCGCACCGGCTTCGGGCGTGGGCGCGGGATTTTTCAGTCCCACGAAGTGCGCCTCGGCCGCGAGATCCGCCGCCAGCTGCTCGCGCATCATGCGTTCGTTGCTGGATTCGGCATTCGTTTCGACCCAGCGTTCATCCGCCAGCGTGATCCATACTTTCGACCACGCGAGCTTTTCCGTCCGCAGTTGCTGAAACAACTTGAGCGGCGTGCGGCCGCCGGACACCACCAGGCTCGCCGAGTTGCGTACGCCGATCGCCTCTTCCAGATCGACCCGGATTTCTCCGGCGAGCGCATGCGCCAGCGCCGTGGCATCCGGAAAACGATGTTCGTGAACCCAGCGGGTTGGCATAGGAATGACGCGGCAGGCGAGATTTCCGGGAGCTTACGCCATCCAGCCGCGGGAATCCCAGAACCAGAGTTTCACACGGAGTTCACGGAGATCACGGAGAAATAAAGAGGAAAGAATTCTCCACGAGGGAAGAAAACTTCTTTCCCTTAAGACCCCGTGTTCCCCATGGAAATTCTCTTCTTCCGACCTCCGTGTTCTCCGTGAACTCCGTGTGAAACATTCTTCCTCTTACAGCTCGTTGCTCCAGGCGAAGCCGTCGCGACCGATGAGCGCGCTCGCAGCCGCCGGGCCCCAGCTGCCGGCGCTGTAGGACTTCGGCGTTTCGTCATACCGCTGCCAGGCTTCGCGGATCGGATCGATCCATTGCCAGGCGGCATCGAGTTCGTCGCGGCGCATGAACAGGGTGAGGTTGCCCTTGATGACGTCGGTCAGCAGGCGCTCATACGCATCGAGCATGCGGGTCTTGAACGTCTCGCTGAAATCGAGGCCGAGGCTGACGGGCTTGAGACGCATGCCTTCGCCGGGACTCTTCGCCAGCACGCTGAGCGTGATGCTTTCGTCGGGCTGCAGTCGGATGACCAGCCGGTTGAGCGCGTGGACCTTGTCGGGACGTTCGTAGATCGACACGGGGATGTCTTCGAACGTGATGGCGATTTCCGACATCTTTTCCTGCAGCCGCTTGCCGGTGCGCAGGTAGAACGGCACGCCGGCCCAGCGCCAGGAATCGATCTCGCATTTCAATGCCACGAACGTTTCGGTGTTGCTGTCGGCCGGCACGTCCTTCTCGGCGAGATAGCCGACGACGGGCGTGCCGTCCACGGCGCCCGACTTGTACTGGCCGCGCACCGTCTTGGTGAGCACTTCGCGGCCGTGCAGCGGCCGCAGCGCGCGCAGCACCTTGAGCTTTTCGTCGCGCATCGCATCGGCATCGCCGGTCTGCGGCGGCTCCATCGCGATGATGCACAGCAGTTGCAGCAGGTGGTTCTGCACCATGTCGCGCAGCGCGCCGGTCTGGTCGTAGAACTGGGCGCGGCGTTCGACGCCGAGATTCTCGGCGACCGTGATCTGCACGTGCTGGATGCGGCCGCGCTTCCACAGCGGTTCGAACAGCAGGTTGCCGAAGCGCAGCGCCATGAGGTTCTGCACCGTTTCCTTGCCGAGGTAGTGATCGATGCGAAAGATCTGCTGCTCGCTGAAGATGGCGCCGACGCGCTCGTTGATCAGCGCCGACGAAGCGCGATCCTCGCCGAGCGGCTTTTCCAGCACGACGCGCGAGGCCGGCGTGACCAGCTTGTGGCGCGCGAGACCTTCGCAGATCGGCGCAAACAGGAACGGGGCGGTCGAGAGAAAGAAGGGGCGGACATTGGCCTCGCGGCCCTTGAGGCAGGCGGTCAGCGCTTCGAAATCCGCATCGACGTTGGCATCGATCTTGAAGTAGTGAACCTGCCGGGCGAATTGCGTCCACTGCGCCTCATCGAATTCGTCGCCGACATGCGATCGACAGCTCGCCTCGACCTGGGCCAGGTATTCCTCGCGCGAAGCGTCGCTGCGGGCGACGCCGATGATGCGCGAGTCCGGCGTGAGCTGGCCGGCGAGCTGCCGCCGGTAGAGCGCCGGCAGCAGCTTGCGCAGCGCCAGATCGCCGGTGCCGCCGAAAAGAACCAGATCGAACGTATCGAGCTTCTGCATGGATGACCTGTGATGAACGATGAGTCCCCCGGAATCGACGTTACCGCTCGCGACGACGCGTCGCAAACGAGCCGTGGAGGATTCAACCGATTTCTGGGAGTCAATCCCGTGAATTCGTATTCACTCATGCTGGTGCAGCGACCGTCCGCGGACGAACGGTTTCAGTGCGCGGATTGGTATTCCGGAATCCGGAAATGGCGTGAAAAGTGCGTTGCAACGCGTTTCGACCGCGCGGGTGCGATCGGAAAGTCGAGTCTCTACAATCGCCCCTCCCATCCCATCGCCGTCGATCCGACGAGGAGTAACCCGCTTTGAGCGCGCTGCACGAACGAGTCCGAGACGTCACGACCAGGATTCGCGGACGCAGTGTCGGCACGCGCGCCGACTATCTGGCGCGCATGGACGAGGCACACAGCCGCAACGCCACGCGCGCCGGACTGTCCTGCACGAACCTGGCTCACGGGTTCGCCGCATCGGACGCGACGGACAAGGAAGCGCTCAAGCAGATGCGCTGGCCGAACCTGGCCATCGTGTCCTCCTACAACGACATGCTGTCGGCGCATCAACCGCTCGAACGCTATCCGCAGCTCATCAAGCTCGCGGCGCGCGAGGCTGGCGCGGTCGCGCAGTTCGCCGGCGGCGTGCCCGCGATGTGCGACGGCGTGACGCAGGGCCAGCCCGGCATGGAGCTGTCGCTGTTCAGTCGCGACGTGATCGCGATGTCCACGGCGATCGCGCTCTCGCACAGCATGTTCGATGCCACGCTGTGCCTGGGCGTGTGCGACAAGATCGTGCCGGGCCTGTTGATGGGCGCGCTGACGTTCGGCCATCTGCCGACGGTGTTCGTGCCGGCCGGTCCGATGCCGACGGGCATTCCCAACAAGGAGAAGGCGCGCATCCGCCAGTTGTTCGCCGAAGGCAAGGTCGGCCGCGACGCCCTGCTCGAATCCGAAGCGCAGAGCTATCACTCCGCCGGCACCTGCACTTTCTACGGCACCGCCAACAGCAATCAGATGCTGATGGAAGTGATGGGTCTGCACCTGCCCGGCGCGGCCTTCGTGCCGCCCAATACGCCGTTGCGCGATGCATTGACGAGCGCCGCCGCCATTCGCGCGGCGCGGATGACAGCGCTCGGCGAGTCTTATCTGCCGCTCGCGCGGACCATCGACGAACGCGCCATCGTCAATGCCATCGTCGGATTGCTCGCGACGGGCGGCTCGACCAATCACACGCTGCACCTGGTCGCGATGGCACGCGCCGCCGGCATCATCATCAACTGGGATGATTTCAGCGAACTGTCGGACGTCGTGCCGCTGCTGACCCGCATCTATCCGAACGGCAGCGCCGACGTGAATCACTTCCACGCCGCCGGCGGCATGGGTTTCCTGATCCGCGAACTGCTGTCGGCCGGGCTCATGCACGGCGACACCCTCACGATCATGGGAACCGGCCTCGCCGCATACGCGCAGGAACCGTGGCTGTCACCGGATGGCCTGGCATGGCGCGACGCGCCTGCGGTCAGCGGCGACACGGAAGTGCTGCGCCCGGTGAGCGATCCCTTCGGCAGCGACGGCGGCCTGAAGCTCCTGCACGGCAATCTCGGCCGCGCCGTCATCAAGACATCGGCCGTGCAGCCGCACCATCGCGTGGTCGAAGCGCCGGCCGTCGTGTTCGACGATCAGGGCGATGTGATGAAGGCGTTCAAGGCCGGGCAATTGAACCGCGACTGCGTCGTCGTCGTGCGCTACCAGGGTCCGCGCGCCAACGGCATGCCCGAGCTGCACCAGCTCACGCCCGCGTTGACGTCGCTGCAGAGCAAGGGCTTCAAGGTCGCACTGGTCACGGACGGCCGCATGTCGGGCGCGTCGGGCGCGGTGCCTGCGGCGATCCATCTCACGCCCGAAGCGCTGGCCGGCGGCCCGCTCGGCCGCGTGCAGGACGGCGATCTGATCACGCTCGACAGCTACCAGGGCATTCTCGAAGCGCGCGTCGATGCGGATGTGTTCGCGCGGCGCAGCGTCGCGATCCCCGACCTGAGTCGCAACCAGCACGGCGTCGGCCGCGAGTTGTTCGCCACTTTCCGCGCCGCCGCCGGGGATGCGGAGAGGGGCGCGATGGGAAGCATGTAAGCTCCCTCCACTTTCACATCACGTCGAACTACACGTCATGTCCATCCGCGCCACGCTCGCCCTCGCTCCCGTCATTCCCGTCATCGTCATCGAGAAGATCGAACACGCGGTGCCGCTCGCACAGGCGCTGTGTGCCGGCGGGCTGCGCGTGCTGGAAGTCACGCTACGCACGCCGGCCGGATTGCCGGCCATCGAAGCGATGCGCAGGGCCGTGCCGGAAGCGGTCGTCGGCGTCGGCACGATGACCAAACCGGAAGACTTCGCGACTTCCGCGAATGCCGGCGCGCAGTTCGGCGTGACGCCGGGACTCACCGAAGCACTCGCCGCCGCCGCGAAGAAGGCGCCGTTCCCGCTACTGCCCGGCATCATGACGCCGAGCGAACTGATCGCCGGACTCGGCTGGGGCTTCGACACGTTCAAGCTGTTCCCGGCACAGCAGGCGGGCGGCGTGAACATGCTGAAGGCGCTGGGCGGCCCGTTCCCCGATGTCGTGTTCTGTCCCACCGGCGGCATCACGCGGGCGACGGCGCCGGAATTCCTCGGGCTGCCGAACGTGGCCTGCATCGGCGGCTCGTGGGTCGCGCCGAACGAGAAGGTGCGCGCGGGCGACTGGAAAGGAATCGAGGCACTGGCGCGCGATGCGGCGGCATTGCCGCGGGCGCGCAAGTAGCGCTCGCAGCTTCGTCCCGCCATTGACCCGACCGCAAGCCGATCCGGCTTGCCGATCCGGTTCAGCATCTCCCCGATCCGCCGAGCCGGCTCGATCAATCATCAGCTGCTCCTTCAGCAATCGCGTATCGTTGCCCGCTTGCGCGAAGCTGGGTGTTCCGTTTGGCTGTTTCGACACTACGACCTATGAGCTGGAAATCTGAACTGGATGAACTGGAGCGGCGCCGGCAGCTGGCCATGCAGATGGGAGGCGAGGAAGGAATCGCTCGACAGCATTCCCAGGGCAAGCTGACGGTACGCGAAAGACTGGAGCGCCTGCTCGATCCCGGAACGCTGCAGGAATTCCGCACGCTGGTGGGCAGCGCGACGTACGACGGCGAGCAGCTGACCGGCTTTTTGCCAAAGCCTTCGGTGGAGGGGTTCGGACGCATCGGCGGCCGCAAAGTCGTCGTGAACGGCGGTGATTTCACGGTGCGCGGCGGCGCCGCCCGCGAGATGGGCGGCCTCGGGAATGAACTCTCTGCCACCGAACGCGCCATGGAGTGGCGGTTGCCGTACGTGCGCTTGCTCGACGCCGTCGGCGGTAGCGTGCGTTCCTTCGAGACGCTCGGGCGCACCTATCTGCCCGATGGGAATCTCTGGTCTGCGCAGGAGGTGAAACTGCTCAACAGCAGTCCCGTCGTTTCGGCCGTCATGGGATCGGTGGCTGGACTACCGGCGATCAATGCCTGCATCGCGCACTTCAACCTGATGGTCAAAGACACCAGTCAGCTTTTTCCGGGCGGCCCGCCGGTGGTGAAGGCGGCGCTGGGCTACAAGATCTCGAAGCAGGAACTGGGCGGCGATCAGATCCATACGCGCGTCAGCGGCGCCGTCGACAACCTCGCGCAGACCGAGGATCAGGCGCTGCAGATGATTCGCGATTTTCTGGGTTTTCTGCCCGCCAACGTGTGGGAGATGGCGCCGCGCGCCCCCTGCCCGGACGCCGTCAACCGGCGCGAAGAATCGCTTCTCAGCCTGGTGCCGCGCGATCGGCGCCAGAGTTTCGACAGCCACCGCATCATCGATGCCGTATTCGATCGAGGCAGTTTCTTCGAGATTGCGCCGCTTTACGGGCGTTCGCGCATCACCGGGCTTGCCCGCATCAATGGCTACCCCGTGGGCGTGATGGCGAACAACGCACTGCATCTCGGCGGCTCGACGGACGTGGCTGCCGGCAACAAGGTGATTCGTCTCATCCAGCTCTGCGATGTGTTTCACCTGCCCATCGTGAGCTTTGCGGACGAGCCCGGTTTCATGGTGGGCGTGGAATCCGAACTGGCCGGCATCGAACGCGCCGGCGCGCGCCTGGTGCAGACGGTTTGCGAAAGCCGCGTGCCCTGGATCACGTTCGTGGTGGGCCGCCTGTATGGCGTCGGCGGGCAGTGTCATCACCGCCCGAGCGGCATGTTTCGCCGCTACTGCTGGCCCTCGGCGACCTGGGGATCGATGCACATCGTCGGCGGCGCGTCGGCAGCCTATCGACGCGAGATCGAATCGGCCGCCGATCCGCACGCGAAGCTTGCGGAAATTGAAGCGCGGCTCAAGGCGCTGTCATCGCCCTTTCTCACTGCCGAAGCCACGGGCCAGGATCTGATCGACCCGCGCGACACGCGATCATTGCTCGCCGACTTCGTCGAGGATGCTCAGGCAATACTGCGCACGCAGCTGGGACCGCCGGTGGTGGCGTATCGTTTGTGAAGCTCGCATCCGCTGCTGCGTAGCCGCTTTCAGTGAAGTGACGCACGGCCCCGCGCCATAAATGCCGGCCGCAAACGTTGCTTGCTCATTGCTCTCTGCTGGGCTTAAATCCATCGCCCGGTGGTGTTCACGATTCCGTGACCGCTCCAGCGATCGGCTTCGATCGATCTCGCATTGCAAGCAGGGCAACTGCGCCGAGGTCGGGAAATCGATAATCAGAAGATGGCAAATTTATTTTGATGATTCTGCAGGAGTCTCGATGACTATGTCGTTGCGTTCGTGGCTGGGGCTGACGTGCTCGGCCGCCGCTTTGCTGGTTCTGGGTTGCGCGTCGTCTGGCCGGCAGGAGTCGGCGCCCGCTGGCGCATCGAGCGCGCCGGCAACGTCGCAGGCCGCGAGCGCGGGTTCGCCGC
This sequence comes from Povalibacter sp., assembly GCF_036735925.1. Classification (NCBI taxonomy): domain Bacteria; kingdom Pseudomonadati; phylum Pseudomonadota; class Gammaproteobacteria; order Steroidobacterales; family Steroidobacteraceae; genus Povalibacter; species Povalibacter sp. The sequence continues at coordinate 4,272 of NZ_DAINNK010000082.1, read as the reverse complement.
CGGCAGGCAACGACGCTCATCCGGGCAAGGCCATCTACGATCGCGTGTGCGCCGCCTGCCACAACAATCCCGAAGCCACGCGTTCGCCGGGGCTCGACGCACTGCGCAAGATGCGTTTCTCGAACATCAACCATGCCCTGGTGGAAGGCAAGATGAAGCTCCAGGCCGCGAGCCTGAGCGACGCCGAGAAAAGATCGGTGGCCGACTATCTGGCCGGCGCGGAACAGGCGAATGACGCCTGGATCGCGAAGATGATGTGCCCGGCCGATCGTCGCGCCGTGGATCTGAGTGCGGCCGCAAACGTTTCGGGCTTCGGTTTCGATCCGCACAATCACCGTCACCTGACGCAGGCACAGGCGGGATTGAAGACCGCCGACTTTGCGAATCTCGAACTCGCCTGGGCGCTGGCATTCCCGCGCGCGACGATGATGCGCGCGCAGCCGGCCGTCGTCGGCAACACCTTGTTCCTGCCCGTGGCCGAAACCCTGCAGGTGTACGCGATCGACATCAGCCAGCGCGAGCCCTGCCTCAAGTGGGTCTACAACAGTGCCTCGCCGTTGCGCTCGGGCGCGGCGTACGGCGAGATTGCCGGACGCAAAGTGATCGTCGTCAACGATGCCGGTGCGACCGTTCATGCCATCGATGCGCTGACCGGCGCCGGGCTGTGGACGCAGTCGGTGCGCCTGTTCCCGATCTCGATCGGGACCGGCACGCCGATCATCCACGACGATCGCGTCTACGTACCCATTTCCCAGTACGAGATCTCGCTGGCCCACGTCGACAGTTTCGAGTGCTGCAAGACACATGGCGGCGTCACCGCGCTCGACGGCAGGACGGGAGAGAAACTGTGGACGATGCATCCGATGCCGGATGCCAAACCGGTTCGGGACCGCGGCGACGGCAAGATGATCTGGGGTCCTTCCGGCGCGCCGATCTGGAATTCGCCGGCGATCGATGCAAAGCGCGGGCTGCTGTACGTGGGCACGGGCGAGGCAACGTCGGAGCCTGCGACCGAAACGACGGATGCGATTCTCGCCGTCGACCTGAAGGACGGCTCGATTCGCTGGAGCTTCCAGGCCACCGCCAACGATATCTACCTGTCCGGCTGCGACACCTCCACGGTGCCGCCGGGCGCTCCGCCTCTGAAGCTGGGTTTGAATTGTCCGCCGCCCTATTCGGTGAATCGCGACGTCGACTTCGGCGCATCGGTGATACTCGGCAAGCTCAAGGACGGCCGCGAAATCCTGTTCGCCGGCCAGAAATCCGGCACGGTGTGGGCGCTGAATCCTGATACCGGCAAGCTCATCTGGCGGCAGGATGCCTTCGGCCCGGGCTCGTCCCTCGGCGGCATTCACTGGGGCATCGCGTTCGACGGCGAGCGCGTCTATGCGCCGATCAACTACGCGCACGGCTTCTACCCGTCGCCGGAAGCGCAGCACAAGGAAAAGCCCGGCAGCCTCTACGGGATCGATGCGGGCACCGGCAAGGTGCTGTGGTCATTCGCCGCCGAACCCGATTGCAGCGCGGAGCGCCAGACTCGCCTGCGCACGTGCGAGAACGTCGGCTTTTCCGGCGCACCGACCGTGATCGACGGCGCCGTCGCCCAGGGCGCGAACGACGGCTATCTGCGCGTGTTCGATGGCAAGAGCGGCGCCACGCTGTTCAAGTACGACACCGCGAAGAAATTCTCGACGGTCAACGGCGTTCCCGGAGAAGGCGGCGCGATCGACAACGCGACGATCGTCGCGGCCAACGGCCAGCTCTTCGTTTCATCGGGCTACGGCATGTTCGGGCAGCCGCCGGGGAATGTGTTGCTGGCGTTTCGACCGAAGGGACGTTGAGGTCGGTGGCGTCCCGGACGGGGCGAGGTCCATGGTTGATACACGATCAGGACATGAAAATCAGTTGGTTGGAAGAGGCGCGCCTACCGGAAGCGCGCCTCAATTCAGGACTGGATTCTCGATGTTCATGCTCTCGCGCGACCTTCGTCACAGGAACAAACCTGCCTTCCCAGGCGTGGTCCAATCATGGTCCATTCATGGTATGGTCGGATCCGGTGAACGGAGGGTCTCATGAATACTGCAGCCAGAATGCCAAGTGAGCGTCGGTCGCAGTTTGCGCCCCATATTGCGAGTGATGTGCTGGGGCTTTGGCGCGCAGGCGAGCCGGACTACAAAAAGATCGCCGACCTGGTGCAGCTCTCGAAGAAGGATCTGAGCAAGTTGGGAGGGGTCTCGCTGGCGTCAGTCCGTTTCGACCAGAGCATTCCGCAGGCCGTTGCTGAACGTCTGCGCGAGATCGCGAACATTGCCAACCTCGTGGGCGAGTTCTTTGAGGGCGACGTACACAAAGTTGGCCTGTGGTTCGAACTCGCGAACCCGCAGCTTGGCGGAGTATCGCCGCGTACGATGATTCGTGCGGGCCGCTACAAGCGGCTTCTGAACTTCGTACTTGAAGCCCGTGCGGCCGAAGAGGCTGCGACCGGTGCGAAGACGGCGGCGCGTGAGAAGAAGTAATTTCGAGATCGTTGGGCGCTTTGCCGGTGCCGCTTGACACGCAAGAAGGCATCCCGCAAACGATCGAAACTATCCGCTCGCCGCACATCGGCGGTACTGGATCAGTTTTCCGCTGCCGATCTTGACCGCTGGGACCAGTTGTCGCTGGCGGAGCAAACGTTTCACGATCGGATCTACTACGACCTCGAGCGCCAGCGCGCAGCGCATCACGATGCGCTGTGCAGAGCGTTGCGCGACGCCGATCCGGTGAGCGTTGAACTCGATCCGCCATGGTGTCGCGTCACGGACTGGACATGGAATCTCACGCCACTGTCTCCAGCCGGCAGCCTCCTGGGTATCGGCGGACGCTTCAACATCGGTCGACAGCTCGACCGCGCGCGCGGCCAAGCGTTCCCATGCTTGTACATTGCTCAAGACGAGGTGACCGCGCGGGCTGAAAAGTTCGGCAAACCGAGCATCGGTTCCGATCACATGCTTTCCGCCCATGATTTCGCTTTGCGTCGGGCCGATGCGTTCGTGACGTTTCCGCTGGAAGGTCGAGTCGACCTGGTGCTTGATTTGCGAGACCCGAAGCCGCTCAAGAAATTCGTCGACATCATCAAGAGGTTTCAGCTTTCGCCGGACACGATCAAGTTTGGCAAGGCAGCTGGATTCCCTGCGCGCTCGCTGATCACTACGACGCGCGAATTGCACAAGCGATTGCTGGCCGCACCGTCTGCGTGGCGTGCGGAACCGTCCAATCACGGCATTCCCGCGCCGAATCAGATATTCGGATACCTGGCGAAGGAAGCTGGGTTCGAGGCGCTGCTGTACCCTTCGCAGCAGGGCACACGTCTGTGTCTTGCGATCTTCAACGGGAACTTCGCTGGCTCGAATACCAGCTCACATATCCAGGTGCGCGGACTTCCTCCCGCTGGTGCGACTCATACGGTGCTCGACAGTCGCAATCTTTGCCTCTAGTTGACGCTGTGAATCATCGAGCGTCGGGCTGATTCCGGCGCTACGTTTTCATGTTCAAGCTTTCGACGAGCGTCTACGGGCCGCCAGGGACTTGGCACCGTTAATCAGTGCGACAACCAGGAAAATGGCCGCAATCATTCCGGCAATGACAGCAAGGAGCCCGACCGCGACCGCACCGATTCCTCCAATCATGTAAGCGATCACCACCGCAACGAGGGCGGCCACGCCGAAACCGATCGCAAGGCGCAGGCTGTCCTTCGCCTTGAGAGCGGCCCCCGAGGAGCCCTGCTCTCCGCCGTCTGCAAGACGTTTGTTTGCGTCGATCGCTTGTTGGGCAGACACCCCGACAACGGAAGTCGGCGGGCCCAGGCTGTTGCCGTAGGTGTGTTGATGGTTGTGATCGTCAAGAACGCCCATATCCGGCCTCCCGAGGTTGACGATCGACATTAGTCGGTTGCGCTGGGAATGTGCAATCGGTGTCGGGGCTTCGGCCGCTCTGTCAGTCACCGCTCATCGCGGCAACGAGCCTACGCCGCGCGTTATGCAGACGCGACCCCACCGTCCCGACCGGCACTCCGAGCACCTCCGCTGTCTCCTCGTGCGATAGCCCTTCGATCGCTACGAGCGAGAGTACGGTCCGCGCTTCCAGCGGCAGCTTGTCGAAGGCAGCCGCAAGCTCGGCCAGTGTCGCAGTGGCGTCCGCCGACTCGCTGCCGTGAAGCTGATCGAAGTCCAGGCCGAGTCCGGTCGCGGGTTGCTTCTTGTGCCTCACGGAGTGGCGGCCAGCAGTTCGCAG
>NZ_DAINNK010000081.1:0-21155 GCF_036735925.1 Povalibacter sp. | reverse complement strand
CCCGAACGCACGATGAGATTCTGGTTCGGTGCGACCACGGCGATGCCGGCAAGAAATTCCTCGCGGCTTTCCACTTTCTTCGAAGACAGGCCGAAGATCTTGTTGCCCTTGCCGCGCGGCAGTTCCGGCAGATCGCCGACGGGGAACGCCAGCAGCTTGCCGTCGCTGCTGACGGCGCAGATCAATGCGCCCTCGGCCGTCGACACCGGCGACGGGGCCAGCACGCCTGAGCCGTCGGGGACTTTCAGCACGGCTTTGCCGGCCTTGTTGCGCGAATAGAGCTCTTCGAGCTTCACGATGAAGCCATAGCCTGCATCGGACGCCAGCACCCAGCGATCGGCGGGCTCGCCCATCATCACGCCGGCGAACGTCGCGCCCTCCGGCGGATCGATGCGGCCCGACAACGGCTCGCCCTGGCCGCGCGCCGACGGCAATGTGTGCGCCAGCAGGCTGTAAGCGCGACCGGTACTGTCCAGAAACACCGCTTGCTGCGTGCTGCGTCCGCGCGCCGCGGCCTGGAAGGAATCGCCCGTCTTGTACGACAGCGTCGCGGGATCGAGTTCGTGGCCCTTTGCCGCACGCACCCAGCCGCGCTTGGACAACACGACCGTCACCGGCTCGGCCGTCACGAGTTCGGTTTCGTCGATGGCCTGCGCCGCCGCGCGCTCGACGATCTTGCTGCGACGGTCGTCGCCGAAGGTTTCCGCATCGGCGATCAGCTCTTCGCGCACCAGCTTGTTGAGGCGCGCCTTGCTCTTGAGGTTCTTTTCCAGTTCGTCGCGTTCCTCGGCCAGCTCCTTCTGTTCGCCGCGGATCTTCATCTCTTCCAGCTTGGCGAGATGGCGCAGCTTGGTCTCAAGGATCGCTTCGGCCTGGATTTCGGTGAGCGAGAAGCGCTTCATCAGTACCGGCTTCGGTTCTTCTTCGCGACGGATGATGCGGATCACTTCGTCGAGATTCAGATACGCCGCGAGCAGGCCGTCGAGGATGTGCAGCCGCGCCAGCACCTTGTCGAGCCGCCACTGCAGGCGTTTCGTCACGGTGTCGAGGCGGAACGTCAGCCATTCCGTGAGCAGCGACTTCAGATCCATCACGCGCGGCCGGCCGTCGAGCCCGATGATGTTGAGATTCACGCGGTAGGTGCGTTCGAGATCGGTGGTCGCAAACAGGTGCGCCATGAGCTGCTCGACGTCGACGCGGTTCGAGCGCGGCACGATGACGATGCGGGTCGGATGCTCGTGATCCGACTCGTCGCGCACGTCTTCGACCATTGGCAGCTTCTTCGCCTGCATCTGCGCGGCGATCTGCTCCTGGATCTTGCTGCCGGAGACCTGGTACGGGAGCTGCGAGATCACGATCTCGCCGTCCTCCATCTCGTACACGCAGCGCGCACGGATCGAACCGGAGCCCGTCTTGTAGATCTGCCGGATCTCGTCCTTCGAGGAAATGATTTCGGCGCCCGTGGGAAAATCCGGCCCCTTGATGCTCTTGCACAGATCGCCGAGCGTCGTCTCCGGATCGTCGATCAGCTTGACGCAGGCGTTCACGACTTCGCGCAGGTTGTGCGGCGGCACGTCGGTCGCCATGCCGACGGCGATGCCGGTCGCGCCGTTCAGCAATACGTTCGGCACGCGCGCCGGCAGCAGCACCGGCTCTTCGATCGTGCCGTCGAAATTCAGCTGCCAGTCGACCGTGCCCTGACCCAGCTCCGACAGCAGCAGCGCCGCATATTTCGTGAGCCGCGATTCGGTGTAGCGCATGGCGGCGAACGACTTGGGATCGTCCGGCGAACCGAAGTTGCCCTGCCCGTCCACCAGCGGATAGCGATACGAGAACGACTGCGCCATCAGCACCATCGCCTCGTACGCGGCCGAGTCGCCGTGCGGATGGAACTTGCCGATGACGTCGCCGATGGTGCGCGCCGACTTCTTGTGCTTCGACGCCGCCGACAGGCCGAGTTCGCTCATCGCATAGACGATGCGGCGCTGCACGGGCTTGAGCCCGTCGCCGATGTGCGGCAGCGCGCGATCGAGGATGACGTACATCGAATAGTCGAGGTACGCCTTCTCGGTGAAGGCGCGCAGCGGCTGGCGTTCGATGCCTTCGAAATTGAGTGGTGCTTGGCTAGACATGTTGTTGGAAGTGACGTAGGTGACAAAAGTGACGAAGGCCGGACGATTGAAGCGATGACGTTCTGACCCTCGTGACCTCCGTCACCCTCGTCACTTGCGTCACCTTCCCCCTCAGATCTGCGCCAGATTTCCCTTGGTCTCGAGCCACTCGCGCCGGTCGCTGGCGCGCTTCTTGGCCAGCAGCATGTCGAGCATCTGGTCGGCTTCGTCTTTCGCTTCGACGGTGAGCTGCACGAGACGACGCGTTTCCGGCGCCATCGTCGTTTCGCGCAGTTGCAGCGCGTTCATCTCACCGAGTCCCTTGAAGCGCGTGACCACCGGCTTGGAGCGAGGATGTTCGGCGGCGATGCGATCGAGCAGGCCGGCGCGTTCCGCGTCGTCGAGCGCGTAGTACACCTGCTTGCCCACGTCGACGCGATACAGCGGCGGCATGGCGACATACACATGTCCCGCCAGCACCAGCGGGCGGAAATGGCGCAGAAACAGTGCGCACAGCAGCGTGGCGATGTGGGCGCCGTCGGAATCGGCGTCGGCGAGGATGCAGATCTTGTGATAGCGCAGGCCGCTCAGATTCGCCGAACCGGGATCGACGCCGATGGCGATCGCGATGTGATGCACTTCCTGCGACTGCAGCACTTCGGACGCATCGACTTCCCAGGTGTTGAGAATCTTGCCGCGCAACGGCATCACCGCCTGGAATTCGCGATCACGCGCCTGCTTGGCCGAACCGCCCGCTGAATCGCCTTCCACCAGGAACAGCTCGGAACGCTCCGGTTCCTGCACTGAACAATCAGCGAGTTTGCCCGGCAGCGCGGGGCCGCTCGCGATGCGCTTGCGCGTGACGGCCTTCGACGCCTTGAGCCGCGCCTGCGCGCCGGCGATGGCGAGTTGCGCGATCTTCTCGCCCGATTCCGGATGCTGATTCAGCCACAGGCCGAACTGATCCTTGACGACGCCGGACACGAATGCCGCCGATTCGCGCGACGACAGCTTCTCCTTCGTCTGCCCGGCGAACTGCGCTTCCTTCATCTTGGTCGAGAGCACGTAGCTCACGCCGTCCCAGATGTCTTCGGGCGCGAGCTTCAGTCCCTTCGGCAGCAGGTTGCGGAATTCGCAGAACTCGCGGATCGCCTCGGTGAGACCGAGCCGCAAGCCGTTGACGTGCGTGCCGCCCTGCACCGTCGGAATCAGGTTGACGTAGCTTTCCTCGACGCGCGGACCGTCGTCGATGCGCCAGGCCACGGCCCACTCGGCCGCTTCCTGTTCGCCCTTGACGCTGCCGGCGAACATTTCCGGCGGCAGCCATTCGCCCTGTCCCAGCGCTTCGCGCAGATATTCGTTGACGCCGCCGGTGTAGAACCATTCTTCCTTTTCGCCCGTCTGTTCGTTGGTCAGCGTGACCTTGAGGCCGGGACACAGCACCGCTTTCGCCTTGAGCGTGTGCTTGAGCTTCGGGATGGAGAACGTCGGCGTTTCGAAGAACTGCGGATCGGGCCAGAAGCGTACCGTCGTGCCGGTGTTGTTCTTGCCGACCTCGCCGACGACATCGAGCTTCGAACTGACTTTGCCGTTCTTGAAGCCGATGTTGTATTCCTTGCCGCCGCGCTTGACCCAGCACTCCAGGTTCTTCGACAGCGCATTCACCACCGACACGCCGACACCGTGCAGGCCGCCGGCGAACTCGTAGTTCTTGTCCGAAAATTTTCCGCCCGCGTGCAGGCGCGTCAGGATCAGTTCCACGCCGCTCAGTTTTTCCTTCGGATGAATGTCGACCGGCATGCCGCGCCCATCATCCGACACCTGCAGCGAGCCGTCTTTGAAGACGGTGACGTCGATACGCCTGGCGTGTCCGGACTGCGCCTCGTCGACCGAGTTGTCGATGACTTCATGCGCCAGATGATTGGGCCGGCTCGTGTCCGTGTACATGCCGGGACGGCGGCGTACGGGCTCGAGGCCGCTGAGGACTTCAATATCGGAAGCGGTATAGGACTGGGCCATCTCGTTCGCGCGGGTTCGGACAACTCGGTGGGTTCGAAAGCGCGCGAATCTTAGCACCGGCCCGCCGCCGGTGTGCCAGCGACGCGGAGCAGCGACGTGCTGGCCGCTCAGACGAGATCGGCGGCCAGCGAATCCCTGATTGACCGCGGCAACGGTCGCACTTCGTGTTCGTAGTTTTCGTGGCTGATGCCGATGTTCACGTCGACGCCGGACTTCACCGCCGCAATCATCGCCGGCGTGAGTTCGAAGCGCAGGAAGTGCACCGCAGAGGTCTTCTCGTCGTTTTCCCGTTCGAGATCCTCGTCCGCAATCGCGTGCACTGCATCGAAGCCCGTCACCTGCACCCAGCAGCGATCCTCGATGCCCTTCAGGCGTGCCAGTTTGAGACGGCGTTCCTCGGCGTCGGGAAATTCGATGAGGAACGTCACCTTCCAGTTGCCGCCGTCGGGAATCAGCGGGTTGTAGGCATCCAGTTCCTCCTGGATTCCCGCGGATTCGAAGATCCGCTCGACGCGCAGCATTTCCTGGACCTGGTACTGGATGGTCAGCCGGTCCTCGAAGCACCAACTCGTATTCGGCCCGACGGTCAGGATGCGATTGCGCTTGTGCTCCAGCACCTTGCCGCGGAATGCCTTGCGCGACACGGAGTACTGCTCGAGGCTCATGAGGTCGGCGCGGGTCAGCTTGGGCATGTCAGATTCCGTAGGCGAGTCGCAGCAGCCTGAGCGGATGCGTCGGCGCCTTGTGCGACTCCAGTCCCGACTCGATCTGGTGGCCGGCCATCGGACAGTCGCTGCTGTAGTGATCCGCTGTTGCATCGTTCACGCGCCGGATCACCGGCTTGCCGATCTTCATCGACACGTCGCGATACTCGTGCTTCACGCCGTAGGTGCCGTTGTGACCGGAGCAACGCTCGATCGCGTCGACCTGCGTATCCGGAATCAGCATCAGCACATCGCGGGTCTTGAGTCCCAGGTTCTGCACGCGCAGGTGACAGGCGACGTGATAGCTGACCTTGCCGATGCGCCCGGGGAAATCCGTCTTCATCAGTCCCGCCTTGTAGCGCGCCCAGAGATATTCGAACGGATCGAACATGGCGTCGCGCACCCTGGCGACGGCGTTCTCTTGCGGAAACAGCAGCGGCAGTTCCTGCTTGAACATCAGCGTGCAGGACGGAATCGGCGTGACGATGTCCCAGCCTTCGTCGACTTTTGCGGCCAGTGCCGGGATGTTGGCATCCTTGAGGCGCTCGATCGATTCGAGATCGCCCAGTTCGAGCTTCGGCATGCCGCAGCATTTCTCCTGCCGCAGGATCGTCACCTCGATGCCGTTGTGTTCGAAGATCGCCGTCAGGTCCTCGTTCAGATCCGGCTCATTGCGATTGCCGTAACAGGTCGTGAACAGCACGACGCGTCCGCGCGTCTCGCCCGCCGGCTGCGCTTCGATGGCCTTGTCCCGGTGACGCTTGCGATAGCTGCGGCTGTGATACTCGGGGATCGGCGCCTGGCGGTGCACACCGAGCGCCTTGTCCATCAGCGAGCGCCCGGCGTCGGTCTTCGCGATGGCATTGACCATCTCGGCGATGACCGGAATGCCGGCGATCGATCCGACCCGATCCGTCGCGCTCAGAATCCTGTCGCGCGTGCGCACGGGCTGATTTTTGAACTTGAACGTCTTGGCCCGCAGCATCAGGTGCGGGAAATCGACATTCCACGGATGCGGCGGCACGTACGGACACTTGGTCATGTAGCACATGTCGCACAGATAGCAGTGGTCGACGACGTTCCAGTAGACCTTGCGGTCGACGCCGTCGAGTTCGCCCGTGCTCGATTCGTCGATGGCGTCGAACAGGGTCGGGAAGGAATTGCAGAGACTGAAACAGCGCCGGCAGCCGTGGCAGATGTCGAAGACCCGTTCCAGCTCCTTGAACAGCGATTCTTCGTTCAGGAACTCGGGATCTTTCCACGCGACCGGGTGACGCGTGGGCGCCTCGAGGCTGCCCTCGCGAGCGGGGGTGGATGGTTTGGAAGACACAGGAATGATTCGCAGCAGCGAAACCGTGCATCCCTCCCGCGAAGAGGGCCCTGCGAAGCGGGGGAAGGACAGGATGGGGGCGCCCCCTCCCTGACCTCCCCCGCTCCGCGGAGGAGGGAACGCGATGCCGTTACAGCGTATCCAGCGCCTTCTGAAACCGGTTCGCGTGCGAACGCTCGGCTTTCGCCAGCGTCTCGAACCAGTCCGCGATTTCATCGAAGCCTTCGTCGCGCGCCTGCTTCGCCATGCCCGGGTACATGTCGGTGTACTCGTGCGTCTCGCCGGCGATGGCGGCTTTCAGATTCAGCGAAGTGCCGCCGATCGGCAGGCCCGTTGCCGGATCGCCCACCCCTTCCAGGTATTCGAGATGGCCGTGCGCGTGGCCGGTCTCGCCTTCCGCCGTCGAACGGAATACGGCGGCGACGTCGTTGAATCCTTCGACATCGGCCTTGGCCGCGAAGTACAGGTAACGACGATTGGCCTGCGATTCGCCCGCGAATGCGTCCTTCAGGTTCTGCTCGGTCTTGCTGCCTTTGAGATTACTCATCGCATCAGATCCTCGCTGGTGGGATTAGACAGAGTCTAACTGCGGGAAAATCTAGACCTGCAGTCAGGGCAAGTCAACGCCGGCGCCTGACGGAAACTGCTCACATCGCCGGCAGCAGATTCACTGCATTTGACCCTCCCGGACCGCGCGGGCAAGCTTGCCGCCGCCCGCCACCTGAGCCACCACCGGACGTGCTTTCCCACGTGAGCAAGAAGCCAACGACGACACCCGCGACGAACAACGCCGACGCTCCGATCCCCGACTTCGAAGCCTCGCTGGCCGAACTCGAAGGCATCGTCGAAAAACTCGAGCAGGGCGAGCTGTCGCTGGAGGAATCGCTGCAGCAGTTCGAACGCGGCGTGCAACTCACTCGCCAGTGTCAGACGGCTTTGACCCAGGCGGAACAGAAGGTCGAGATCCTGCTGCGCAAGAGCGGCGGCGGCACCGACGAATTCGAAGCCAGTCCGTTCGAAACGGACGACGAAGACACCTGATCCCATTCCATCGTGACCATTCCCAGAGACTCAGGCTTCGCTCAGCGGCTCGAAGGCTGGCAGGCGCGCATCGAAGCCGAACTGGCAGCGAGACTGCCGGCGGCCGACACCCACCCCACGCGCCTGCACCAGGCGTTGCGCTACAGCGTGCTGAACGGCGGCAAGCGCATTCGCCCGGCCCTCGTCTATGCGACGGCCCTCTCGCTCGGACTCACCGAATCGCAGGTCGACGGCGCCGCGTGCGCGGTCGAATTCATTCACGCGTATTCGCTGGTGCACGACGATCTGCCAGCGATGGACAACGACGACATGCGGCGCGGTCGGCCGACCTGCCACAGGGCCTTCGACGAAGCGACGGCGATCCTGGTCGGCGATTCGCTGCAGGTGCTCGCCTTCCAGGCACTGGCCAATGGCCACGGATTGCCGCGGGATGCGGCCGTCCGGCTGCGACTCGTCGAAATCCTGGCCGAAGGCAGCGGCACCACCGGCATGGCCGGCGGGCAGGCCATCGATCTGGCCGCGCAGGGCCAGCAGCTGAGCATCGGCGAAGTAGACGAAATGCACGCCCGCAAGACCGGCGCGCTGATCCGCGCCAGCGTACTCATGGCGGCGTACTGCGCTGCGAACCTGCAAGCCCAGGTCAGGCAGGCGCTCGATCAGTATTCGCGCGACATCGGTCTCGCGTTCCAGATCCAGGATGATCTGCTCGATGTCGAAGGCGACAGTCAGTTGCTGGGCAAGGCAACCGGCACAGATCGGGCGCACGACAAGCCCACGTATCCCCAGATCATCGGCGTCGAAGCCGCCCGCCGGCGCATGCACGACCTGCACACCAGCGCACTGGTTGCACTCGAAACCATTGGACCGACCGCTGCACCGCTGGCCTCGCTGTCAGACTGGCTGGTCCTGCGACGGCACTGAAACCGATTGCGCTAAACTCGCCGACCATGACCAAACCCGAGTATCCGCTGCTGTCGACGATCGACTCGCCGGCCGACCTGCGTGCGTTGCCGGCTGCGCAGCTGAACGACGTCGCAACGGAATTGCGCCAGTACCTGATCGACACCGTCAGCCAGATGGGCGGCCACTTCGCCGCGGGCCTCGGCACGGTGGAGCTGACCGTCGCACTGCACTACGTCTACAACACGCCCGATGACCGGCTGGTCTGGGACGTGGGCCATCAGGCCTATCCGCACAAGGTGCTGACGGGCCGCCGCGACCGGCTGCAGACCATCAAACTGAAGGACGGCCTCGCGCCTTTCCCGACCCGCTCGGAAAGCGAGTACGACACTTTCGGCGTGGGCCACTCGAGCACTTCCATCAGCGCCGCGCTCGGCATGGCCATCGGCGCGCAGCGCGCCGGGCAGAAGCGTCGCATCGTCTCGATCATCGGCGACGGCGCGCTCAGCGCCGGCATGGCGTTCGAGGCACTGAATCACGCCGGCAGTCTCGACGTCGACATGCTGGTCATCCTCAACGACAACGACATGTCGATTTCCGAGAACGTCGGCGCGTTCTCCAACTACTTCGCGCGCGTTCTGTCGGGCAAGCTGTACGCGAACCTGCGCGAGGGCGGCAAGAAGGTGCTGCGCCGCATGCCGACGGTGTGGGAACTGGCGCGTCGCTCCGAAGAACACATGAAGGGCATGGTGCTGCCCGGCACGATCTTCGAGGAGATGGGCTTCAACTACATCGGTCCCATCGATGGTCACGATCTGAATGCACTGGTCGCCACGCTGAAAAACCTGAGCGAGATGCGCGGTCCGCAGTTCCTGCACGTCATCACCCGCAAGGGCAAAGGGTATGCGCCGGCGGAGGCCGATCCGATCAAGTGGCACGGCCCCGGTCCGTTCGATGCCAAGAGCGGCGTGATCTTCAAGGAGAAAGCCAGCGGCCCGAGCTACTCGCAGGTGTTCGGTCAATGGCTCTGCGACATGGCCGCACTCGACTCGCGCGTCGTCGGCATCACGCCCGCCATGCGCGAAGGCTCGGGGATGGTCGAGTACTCGAAGAAATTCCCCGATCGCTATTTCGATGTCGCGATCGCCGAGCAGCATGCCGTGACGCTCGCCGCCGGCATGGCGTGCGAAGGCCTGCGACCCGTGGTCGCGATCTACTCCACCTTCCTGCAGCGTGCCTACGACCAGCTGATCCACGACGTGGCGCTGCAGAACCTGCCGGTGACGTTCGCCATCGATCGCGCCGGACTGGTCGGCGGCGACGGCGCCACGCACCAGGGCAGCTACGATCTGTCGTACCTGCGCTGCATTCCCGGCCTGATCGTGATGGCGCCGGCCGATGAAGACGAATGCCGGCAAATGCTGTTCACGGCGGTCGAAAGCGAACAGCCGGCCGCGGTGCGCTATCCGCGCGGCCAGGGCCCGGGCGTGGCGATCCAGTCAGACATGCAGGCCCTGCCGATCGGCAAGGCGCAATCGCGGCGCGAAGGCCGCAGCGGGCTGGCGATCGTCGCCGTCGGCGCGATGGTGCCGTTCTGCGAACGCATCGCCGAACAGCTCGATGCAACGCTGATCAACCTGCGTTTCATCAAACCCCTGGATGAAGAACTGCTGCTGCGGATCGCGGGCAGCCACCGCGCGCTGGTGACGGTCGAGGAGAACGTGGTGGCCGGCGGCGCCGGCAGCGCGATCGCCGAATGCCTCAATGCCCACGGCTTCACGCTGCCCACCCTGCACCTGGGCATCCCCGACCGCTTCATCGAACACGGCTCGCGCAACGATTGCCTCACGGCGGCGGGACTGGATATCCCGTCGATCGAAGCGGCGATCAGGCGCTGGTGGCAGGTGCCGGCGAAGGCGGCGGCGAGATAAATCCCGGAAGCGGAGATTTCACACGGAGTTCACGGAGACCACGGAGATCGGAGAAGTTCGGATTCCGATTTCCAACCTCCGTGTTCTCTGTGATCTCCGTGTGAAATCCGAACTCTTCAGTTCGGACTCTGCAGCCGGCTGATCAGGCTGCGCAGGAACACCTTGTTGAACCGTAGCTGGCAGGCGGCCGAGGACTGCTCCAGCAGCGTCGAGCTCACCTTCATCAGCGTGACGTCGCTGATCGCCTTGATGGTCGCGAGGCGCTTGGCGCCGCGTACATAGCTGGTTTCGCCGAAGCAGTCGCCCGCTTCCAGTTCACCCACGCCGTTGCCATTGCGCATGACGCCGGCATTGCCCGAGACGATCACGTAGAAGCGATCGTCCATTTCGCCTTCCTTGACGATCTCCTCGCCCGCCGCGTAGTCCTGCCAGGTGCTGGCGCGCAGCACTTCGAGAATTTCGGCCTGCGAGAAATCGTGGAAGAACTTGAGGGTACGCAGGATGGAGAACTGTTCCTGCCGGTCGATCTTGGACGAGCCTTCGCGCAGCGTCTGGTGGACGCGCGTCAGGTCGGCCGCGAGTTCCAGGCCGTTGCGATAGCGCTTGGCGGGATCTTTCTGCAGCGCCTTGGCGACGGACTCTTCCAGCAGTTCGGGCATCTCGGGCCGCAACGCGTGAATCGGCTGCGCCGTGGCGTAGACGATCTGGTGCAGCAGCTTCGACAGATTGCCGCCGCGGAACGGGCGGAAACCGGTCAGCAGTTCGTACATGACCGCACCGAGCGAATACAGATCGGAACGGTTGGTGATCTCCAGCGACTGCACCTGCTCCGGCGACATGTACGAGGGGCTGCCGGCGATGCCTTCGATGCGCGAGATCTCGGAATCGGCGACCAGCGCAATGCCGAAGTCGATGATGCGCACGTCGTTCGCCTGCGTCAGCATCACGTTCGACGGCTTGATGTCGCGATGGATCACGCCGCGGCTGTGCGCGTAGTGCAGCGCCTTGGCGCACTTGTACATGATCTCGACGACGTCATCGATCGGCAGCAGGTTGTCCGGCTTGCAGTAGGCCGACAGCGTGCGCGCGCCGTGCACGTGTTCAGTGACGATGTAGTAGTGGCCGTCCTCTTCGCCCGCGTCGTAGATCGGCAGGATGTTCGGATGCTGCAGCATGCCGACCATGTGCGCTTCCGACAGGAACATCTTGCGCGTGACGCGCGCGCGATCCTCGTCGTGCGATTCGAGGTTGTAGACCTTGATCGCGACGTCGCGGCGATAGTAGGGATCATGCGAAAGATAGACGACGCCGGTGCTGCCTCGTCCCACTTCCTTGACGATGACGTACTTGCCGACCTTGTCGGGAGCGCGCTGTTCGCGTGTCGCGGGACGCTGGGCCATCAGGTTGCTCGAAGGAGACTTCACCGAAGTTCTTATGACTCGACGACGGTCAGAACGAGGAGACAGGCGGCGGCGAACAGGCCAGCCAATATGTCGTCGAGCATAATTCCCAGGCCGCCGCGGAGTCTGTGATCGGCCTCGCGGATCGGCCAGGGCTTCCAGATATCGAACAGGCGAAACAGCGCGAAGCCTGCAACCCACCAGGTCCAGTCACGCGACGGTGCCGCCAGCATCGTAATCGTGAAGCCGGCGATTTCATCCCAGACGATCCCCGAATGATCGTGCACGCCCAGGCGTCGGGCACTTTCGCCGCAAATCCAGACGCCGGTCACACATGCCGCGATTGCAAACGCAACGTGAACCTGCCAGCCGAACTGCATGATTCCCGCGACGATGGGAATCGCGATCAAGGTGCCGAAGGTCCCCGGCGCACGCGGCAACAGTCCTGCACCGAAGCCGAACGCGAGCAAGTGGACCGGCTGGCGCAACAGCCGCGGCTCCGCCGTCCACTTCATGAGGATTCCTTTGCCGAAAAGTGGTCATAGCCGCGGCGCTTCACGTCGACGACCTGTCCCTCGCGCACGCAGACCACCGATGAGCCGGCTTCGATGCGGCCGATACAAATGCAGGAAGCGGGAACCTTCGCGACATCGAGGGGATCGACCGTGAACAGCAGTTCGTAGTCATCGCCGCCAGCCAGTGCCAGATCGAGCGCAGTCTGCGCATCGAACAGTTCGCCGATGGCCGACGACCTGGGCAGTTGCTCCAGTTCGACACGCGCACCGCAGCCGCTGGCCGCACACAACTTGTCGAGGTCGGTGAGCAAACCATCCGAAATATCCATCGCTGCTGTCACGATCGTACGCAGCTCGCGGCCCAGCGCGATTCGGGGCTCAGGTCGCAGAAAGCGTTGTCGCAGATGATCCGCTGCCAGCGAATCGCCGCGTTCGCTCTGGATCAACGCAAGACCTGCAGCGGCCTCGCCCACCGCACCCGAGACAAACACCAGATCGCCGACGCGGGCACCGCCGCGCGTCAGCCAGCGATCCGTCTCGACGTATCCGGCAACCTGCACGCTGATCACCATCGGACCCTTCACGGTGTCGCCGCCGATCAGCGCGACGTCGTGGCGTTGCGCCAGTTCGAACAGCCCGCGGGAGAATCCTTCGAGCCAGTCCGCATTCGATTCAGACAACGATAGCGACAGCGTCATCCACGACGGCTGCGCGCCCATGGCCGCCAGGTCGCTCAAGTTCACCGCGAGAGCGCGATAGCCGATGTCCGCAGCCACGGTACCGGCAGGAAAATGGACGCCTGCGACGATGGTATCGAGCGCGACGACCAGTCGGCGATCTGCCGGTGTCGCCACTACTGCGGCATCGTCACCGATGCCAAGCAGCACATCGCTTCGCCCGCTGTTGCGCGCGAAGTACTTGGCGATGATGTCGAATTCGCCGAGGCTCATGGGAAGCAAGATTAGCCGCAAAAATGCGCAAAAGTCACAGGCCGGAAATCACTGGTTTCCGACCTTTGCGTCCCTTGCGCCTTTTTGCGGCTATTTTTTCTCGGCAGATCGGAGCTGGCTGGCCGCGCGATCCAGCACCGCATTCACATACTTGTGCGCATCCGTCGCGCCGAAGCGCTTGCACAGATCGACGCCCTCGTTGATGACGACGCGGTAGGGAATGTCGAGGCGGTTGAGCAGTTCGTAGGTGCCGATCATCAGGATCGCCGTCTCGACCGGGTCGAGCTGTTCGAGCGGCCGGTCGATGAAGGGCTTGAGGACAGCGTTGATCTTTTCGCTGTCGGCGATGCAGCCCTTCAGCAGCTCGGTGAAATATTCCTTGTCCGCGCCGTCGGACTCTTCATCGGCGAGGAACTGCAGGTTGATGTCGGCCGCCGACTGCCCCGTCAGCTGCCACTGATACAGCGCCTGCATCACGAGCTTGCGCGCAATGGAGCGCGCGCGGGTGCCGCGATTGCGCTTCTTTTCCGGCGTGGCGGTCACTGCTCGATCTTGCGCAGCAGGTTGGCGAGTTCGATGGCGGTCACGGCGGCGTCCGCACCCTTGTTGCCCGCCTTGGTGCCGGCACGTTCCACCGCCTGTTCGATGGTGTCGGTCGTCAGCACACCGAACGCGACAGGGATGCCCGTATCGTTGGCTACGCGTGCGAGGCCTCCGGCGCATTCGCCAGCGACGTAGTCGAAGTGCGCAGTCGCGCCCTTGATCACGGCACCGAGCGCGATGATGGCGTCATAGCGCTTGCTCAGCGCCAGCTTGCGCGCGACGACGGGAAGGTCGAAGGCACCCGGCGCGCGTACGATCTCGATCTGCTTGTCGCTCGCGCCATGCCGCTTGAGCATGTCCACGGCGCCGCGCACCAGCTGTTCGACGATGAAATCATTGAAGCGCGACGCGAGGATCGCGAAGCGCAGCTCGCGAACCTGGAGGTCGCCTTCGAGGGTTTTGATGGAATCCATGACTTGAAACTTGAGTGTTGAGGCGCGGGGAGTATAGCGGGCTCACCCGTCCACGTACTCCACCACTTCCAGTCCGAAGCCCGACAGGCCATGCATCTGCTTCGGCGCGGACAGCACGCGCATCCGGGAAATGCCGAGATCGCGCAGGATCTGCGCGCCGATGCCGTAGGTTCGCAGCACGCTGGCGCCGGGCGGGCGGGTCGCAATGGCCGCGTCTGCATGAGTCAGCGACTGGACGGCATCCATCAGATCGCGGGCGGTTTCTTCGGGCCGCAGGATCACAACGACACCCTGCCCCTCCTGCGCGATGCGTTGCATGGCCGAACGCAGCGGCCAGCCGAGCAGTTCGCTCTGGATGCCGACGGCATCGCGCAACGTGTCCTTGAGATGCACGCGCACGAGCGGCACGTGGTTGCCGTCGAGCCTGCCGCGCACCAGCGCGAGATGCACGGTGCGGTTGACGTGATCTTCGTAGCAGAGCATCTGGAACGGACCGAACTCGGTCTGGATCTGCTGCTCGGCGATGCGCTCCACCGAGCGTTCCTTCTCCAGGCGGTAGCGGATCAAATCAGCGATCGTGCCGATCTTGAGGCCATGAAGCTGTGCGAACTTTTCCAGATCGGGACGGCGCGCCATCGTGCCGTCTTCATTGAGGATCTCGACGATGGCAGCAGCCGGCTCCATTCCCGCGAGACGCGAGAGATCGCAGCCCGCCTCGGTGTGACCTGCGCGCGTGAGCACGCCGCCGGCTTGCGCCATCAAGGGGAAAATGTGTCCGGGCTGACGCAGGTCTTCCGGCCGCGCATCGCGTTTCACGGCGGCGCGAATCGTCTGTGCGCGATCGTGCGCGGAGATGCCCGTCGTGACGCCTTCGGCCGCCTCGATCGAGACGGTGAAGTTCGTGGCGTGATCCAGATGCGTGTGACTGACCATCAGCGGCAGGCGCAACTGACGGCAGCGATCACCCGTCAGCGTGAGACAGATCAGGCCACGCGCATAGCGCGCCATGAAGTTCACATCCTCGGCACGCACGCTTTCGGCGGCCATCACGAGATCGCCCTCGTTCTCCCGATCCTCATCGTCCATGATGATGACCATCTTGCCGGCGCGGATATCGGCCAGGATTTCGTCGATCGAATTGAGTTTCATGCGGAGAGTCGGCTATTGGCTTCGTAGCTGCGGCCGCAGCACGAGTTTCACGTCGGGGCCCATCGCCTCGGTGCGCTGGAGCGCGAATTGTACGCGATCGGCCAGCCGTTCCAGTCGCGGCAGGCGCAGCATGGGGCGCGCGTCGGGGCCGAGCAGCACCGGCGCCATGTACACAATCAGTTCATCCACCCATCCGGCTTCGATGAAAGCCCCCGCCAGCGTCGGACCGGCTTCGATCAGCACGTCATTGCATTGCAGACGGCCCAGTTCGACCAGTACGCGGGCCAGATCGAGGCGGCCGGCGATCGTCTTCGCAACGGGCACGACCCGCGCGCGCTGCTCGATCTCCACGCGCCGCGGCGCATCCTCGGCGGCGAAGACGATGACTTGGCCTGGGTCCTGAAACAGCCGCGCCGTTGCCGGCGTACGCAGCTTCGAATCGAGCACGACCCGCAGCGGCACACGGCCGCGCAGATCGAGATCCGGATCGCGCACGGTGAGTTGCGGATCGTCGGCGAGCAACGTCTCGATGCCCGTCAGTACGGCGCCGGACTCGGCTCGCAGCTTCTGCACATCGGCGCGCGCTGTCTCGCCCGTGATCCAGCGGCTCTCGCCATTGGCGAGCGCCACACGGCCATCGAGACTCGCACCGATTTTCACGACGACCCGCGGCAGACCGGTCGTCATGCGTTTCTCGAAGCCGGCATTCAGTTCGCGCGCTTCCGCTTCGAGCAGACCCGATTCAGCCTGCACGCCGGCATCCAGCAACTGCTTCACGCCCGCGCCGTGCACGGCGGGATTCGGATCGAGCGTCGCGCTGACGACCCGCTTCACGCCGGCATCGATGAGCGCTCGGGTACAGGGCGGAGTCCGGCTTTGATACGAGTGCGGCTCCAGGCTCACGTACGCGGTTGCGCCGCGCGCTGCCTCGCCGGCCGCCTGCAATGCGATCGGCTCGGCATGCGCTTCACCGGACTTGCGATGCCAGCCTTCGCCGACGATCTGCTCGCCCTGCACGATCACGCAGCCGACGCGCGGATTGGGCGGTGCCGAATAGCGCCCGAGCGCCGCCAGTTCCAGCGCGCGGCGCATCATGCGGCGATCGAACTCGGTGAACTGCGCCGTCATCAGCGCTTCTTCCGCTTTTCCGGGTTGTTCCACAACGCCAGCTGGCTTTCGGTTTCCTGACGCGTACGACGATGGCGCATGCGGTCGATCTCTTCGCTGAAGGCGTCGACATCCTGGAAGCTGCGGTACACCGAGGCGAAGCGTACGTACGCGACTTCGTCGAGATCGTGCAGTTCTTCCATCACCAGTTCGCCGACCGTGCGCGACGGCACTTCGCGCTCGCCCATGGCCCGCAGTTTGTTGCAGATGTGCACGACTGCCGCGTCGATGGACTCGCTCGCGACGGGGCGCTTTTCCAGCGCCTTTAGCATGCTGCCGCGCAGCTTCTGTTCGTCGAAGGGCTGGCGGCTCTCATCGCTCTTGATGATGCGCGGCATGACGAGCTCCGCGCTTTCGAAGGTCGTGAAGCGCTCGCCGCACTTCAGACATTCACGGCGGCGGCGGATCTGCTGCCCCTCGCTCGCCAGCCGCGAGTCGATGACCTTGGTTTCTTCGAAGTTGCAGAAGGGGCAGTGCATTTGGATCCGGTGACGAGGGTGACGGAAGTCACGAAAGTGACGCGGGTCGGACCCTCGTCACCTTCATCACCCTCGTGACTCTCGTCACTTCGCCCGTCCGTACACCGGAAACTTCGCACAGATCGCCTCCACCTTGCCGCGCACCTTGGCCACCGCCTCCTCGCCGCCATTGGCATCGAGGATGTCGGCGATCCAGCCGGCGAGTTCGGTGACTTCCGCTTCCTTGAAGCCACGGGTCGTAGCAGCCGGGGTGCCGATGCGCAGGCCGCTGGTGACGAACGGCGGACGCGGATCATTCGGCACCGCGTTCTTGTTGACCGTGATGTGGGCACGGCCGAGCGCGGCATCCGCGTCCTTGCCGGTGATGTCGCGGCCGATCAGGTCGACCAGGAACAGATGATTGTCGGTGCCGCCGGAGACGATCTTGTAGCCGCGCTTGATCAGCGCGTTGGCCATCGCGCGGGCGTTCGTCACGACCTGTTGCTGATACGCCTTGAAATCCGGCTGCAGCGCTTCGAGCAGCGCGACGGCCTTGGCCGCGATGACGTGCATCAGCGGACCGCCCTGCGTGCCGGGGAACACCAGCGAATTGAGCTTCTTTTCGATCTCCGGGTTCGCACGCGCGAGGATCAGGCCGCCGCGCGGACCGCGCAGCGTCTTGTGCGTGGTGGTCGTCACGACGTCGGCGAATGGAACCGGATTCGGGTAGACGCCGGCGGCAACGAGGCCCGCGACGTGCGCCATGTCGACCACGAAGTAGGCACCGACGCTGTCGGCGATCTTGCGGAACTTCGACCAGTCGATGACGCGCGAGTACGCGGAGAAGCCGGCGATGATCATGCGCGGCTTGTGTTCCTGCGCCAGCCGCTCGACCTGCGCGTAGTCGATCTCGCCCGACGTCGGATCGATGCCGTACTGCGCGGCCTTGAAGATCTTGCCCGAGAAATTCACCTTGGCGCCGTGGGTGAGGTGGCCGCCGTGATCCAGACTCATGCCGAGGATGGCATCGCCCGGATTGATCAGCGCCAGATACGCCGCGGCATTGGCCTGCGAGCCCGAGTGCGGCTGCACGTTGGCATAGTCGGCGCCGAACAGCTTCTTGGCGCGGTCGATGGCGAGCTGTTCCGCGATGTCGACGAATTCGCAGCCGCCGTAGTAGCGCTTGCCCGGATAGCCTTCGGCGTACTTGTTGGTGAGCACCGATCCCTGCGCTTCCAGCACGCGCGGGCTGGCGTAGTTCTCGGAGGCGATCAGTTCGATGTGATCTTCCTGGCGCTTCACTTCGGCATCGATGGCCGCCTTCAATTCAGGATCGAAACCGGCGATTTTCTGATCGGCTGGGAACATGGAGGGGGACTCGCACCGCAGGGGGAAAAGGGGCCGGGATTGTACAAGATGCCGCCTCTCTTCTCTGCCTGTGGGGCCGGCTTCAGCCGGCCTCCGGAATGTCGGGCTGAAGCCTGACCTACAGGCGGAGGCCGGCTGTGACCGAAGGGAATCCCACGGGAAAGCCGGCCCCACAGAAGATGAAGCTCAGGAATCGACCAGCGACTGGACCACGCCCGACCATGCCCGCGCCAGATTGCGCCGGTTGTAACCGCCGCCGCCCATCGCGACCACGCGGCCATGGCCCAGTCGGTCGGCGATGGCACACAAGCGGGCCGCGGCATGGGCATGCGCCGCTTCGCTGAAGGCCAGATGGGTCAGGGGATCGCCCTCGACACTGTCGGCGCCGCACTGGAGCAGGATGAATTCCGGCCGGCCTGCTTCGACGTACTCCTCCACCCGCGACCAGGCGGCATGGAATTCCGCATCGCCGGCACCGGGCGGCAACGGAATGTTCAGCTTCGTTCCGCGGGCCGGGCCGCTGCCGGTTTCCTCGCTGTTGCCGGTGCCGGGATACAGGTGGCGACCGTCTTCATGCAGGTCGGCAAACAGCAGGTCCGGGTCCGATTCGAAGCCATAGAAGACGCCGTCGCCGTGATGGGCATCGATATCGACGTAGGCGATCCGCTTGAGACCATGCTGGCGGCGGAGCTGCTCGATGGCGACACCGCAATCGTTGAACACGCAGAAACCGGCCGCACCGGTGCGTGACGCATGATGCAGGCCGGCGATCGGAATGAAGGCGCGTCGTACCCGGCCTGCCATCACGGCATCCACGGCATTCAGCGTCGCACCGACCACATGGCTGGCCGCCTCGAACACGCCCTTCCAGGCCGGCGTATCGCCCGCATCGAGAAAGCCCAGGCCGCTCACCGAACGGCTCTGTACCAGATCGATGTACTCGGGCTGGTGAAACGACTCCAGTTCCTCGCGAGTGGCCTCACGTGGCGCACCGCGGATCACGCGCTGATCCAGGCCTCGCGACTGCAATTCGCGCAGGAAGGCCTCATGCCGGTCTGGCCCGAAGGGATGCCCGTTGGGAAAGCCGTACCGGGCGATCTGTTCGCCGATGACCAGCAGGACCGGGGTGGTGGCAGCGTTGCTCACGCCGCGAGCATGGAGCGGCGCCGGCGGGATTGGAAGGCTCTCTTGCTGTGGGTCAGGCTTTAGCCTGACTCCGAAGAAGGCCGGCTGAAGCCGGCCCCACAGTGAAGAAGCGGAGAGATATCATCCGCCCTCCTTTGTCCGCCCTGCTCCGAGAAATTTTCGCAATGGCCCAGTTCATCTACACCATGAATCGCGTTTCCAAGGTCGTCCCGCCGAAGCGGGTGATCCTGCGCGATATCTCCCTGTCCTTCTTTCCGGGCGCCAAGATCGGCGTGCTGGGCCTGAACGGTTCGGGCAAATCCTCGTTGTTGCGCATCATGGCGGGCGTCGACAAGGAACACGACGGCGAAGCACGACCCCAGCCCGGCACCAGGATCGGCCTGCTCTCGCAGGAGCCGCAGCTCGATCCGACCAAGGACGTGCGCGGCAATGTCGTCGAAGGCGTCAGCGAAGTGCAGTCGCTGATCGATCGCTTCAACGCGGTGAGCGACAGGTTCTCCGATCCCGATCTCGGCGAAGACGACATGAACAAGCTCCTGGAGGAACAGGCGAAGCTGCAGGACGCCATCGACGCCAAGAATGGCTGGGAACTGGAGCGCAAGCTCGAAGTCGCCGCCGATGCCTTGCGTCTGCCGCCGTGGGATGCCGATGTCACCAAGATTTCCGGCGGTGAGCGGCGCCGCGTCGCGCTGTGCCGCCTGCTGCTGTCGCAACCCGACATGCTGCTGCTCGACGAACCGACCAACCATCTCGACGCCGAATCGGTCGCGTGGCTGGAACGCTTCCTCGAAGCCTATCCCGGCACCGTGATCGCCGTGACGCACGATCGCTACTTCCTCGACAACGTCGCCGGCTGGATTCTCGAACTCGATCGCGGTCACGGCATTCCGTGGCAGGGCAACTACTCGTCGTGGCTCGAACAGAAAGAGAAGCGGCTCGCCACCGAAGAGAAGCAGCAGGAAGCACTGCGCAAGGCGCTGGAACGCGAACTCGAGTGGGTGCGCCAGAATCCGAAGGCGCGCCAGGCCAAGAGCAAGGCCCGCATGCAGCGCTTCGAGGAACTGTCGTCGCAGGAATTCCAGAAGCGCAACGAAACGAATGAAATCTACATTCCGCCCGGTCCGCGCCTGGGCGACCTGGTGATCGAAGCGAAGAACCTCAAGAAGGGCTTCGGCGACCGCCTGCTGTTCGACAATCTCAGCTTCAACCTGCCCGCCGGCGGCATCGTCGGTGTCATCGGCCCGAACGGCGCCGGCAAGACCACGCTGTTCCGCATGATGACGGGCCAGGAAAAGCCCGATGCCGGCGAATTGCGCATCGGCCCGTCGGTGCAGCTCGCGTACGTCGATCAGTCGCGCCAGTCGCTCGATGATTCCAAGACCGTCTGGCAGGAAATTTCCGGCGGCCTCGACATGATCACGGTCGGCAACTACGAAACGTCGTCGCGCGGCTATGTCGGCCGCTTCAATTTCCGCGGCACGCAACAACAGCAGGTGATCGGCGAACTCTCGGGCGGCGAACGCAACCGTGTGCATCTGGCCAAGGTGCTCAAGTCCGGCGGCAACGTCCTGATGCTCGACGAACCGACCAACGATCTCGACATCGAAACGCTGCGCGCGCTTGAAGAAGCGCTGCTCAGCTTCCCCGGCTGCGCCATCGTGATCTCGCACGATCGCTGGTTCCTCGACCGCATCGCCACCCACATCCTCGCCTTCGAGGGCAACTCGGAAGTGGTCTGGTTCGAAGGCAACTACGCCGAATACGTCGAAGACCTGCGCCGCCGCAAGGGCGACGATGCCGATTCGCCGCATCGCATCCGGTACAAGAAGCTGGACGCGTGAATCTGCCCCCGAAGCGGAGGAGTGTTGGGGTAGGGCCTCTTACTGTGGGGCCGGCTTGAGCCGGCCTCTTTTCAGAAGTCAGGCTGAAGCCTGACCTACAGAAACCCCC
>NZ_DAINNK010000080.1:0-21289 GCF_036735925.1 Povalibacter sp. | reverse complement strand
GCCGCCGCTTCCACGGCCGGCTGAAGCCGGCCCCACAGGAAGAGGAAGACCTCCTCCGCGGCTCACGCCTCTTGAGCCACCGGACGCTGTGCGCGTTCTGCACCGGTGATCCACACGCCGGCAATGACGATCAGGCCACCGATGATGGCGCGCAGCGAGATGGGATCGCCGAGAACGACGATGCCGCTGGCAACGCCGACGACCGGAATGAGATTGGCAAAAACACCGGCCTGACTGGCATCGATGTCCTGCAGCGCCAGGTTGTAAAGCATGTAGGCGATGCCCGATGCACCTGCGCCCAGCAGGACGACTTCGATCCACTCGATGCCGCTCAGTACCGGCAATGACCGGCCATGCAACTCGATCACCGCGCACGGCAACAGGAAAAGCGCTCCCGCCCCGATCACGCCGGCCGTAAGAATCATCGCATCGACGTGCGCGCAGCGTTTCGCGTACGAGGTGTAGATGCCCCACGCGATCACGCTGGCAAACACCAGCAGGTTGCCGAGCACCGGCGCCGATGCCGAGTGATCCGTCGGACTGCCCGAAAAGATCACGAGCACGCCGGCCACCGACAGTGCGATGCCGACGAGGCGCGAACGGGTCGCCGGCTCGCCGAGCCAGAGCATGGCGACCAGCGCGGTCATGGCCGGAATCGAACTCTGCACCAGCGCGCCCTGAGATGCGGACGTATGAAAGAGTCCGAAGTTGAACACGCCGTAGTAGAACGCGACGCCGATGGCGCCCATCGTCAGCATGTCGCGCCACGGCAAGGACGGACGCGGTTCGGCCTGACGTTGCCGCCGGCGAACGGCGAACGGCAGCAGCACCATGAAGCCGATCGCGACACGCACGAATGCCAGCGTCAGCGGCGGCAGGGTGTCGATCACGTCCTTGGTCATCACGAAGACGCTGCCCCACAGCGTCATGACACCGATGAGAATGAGGATGGCGCGCCAGCGTCTGTTCATTGTGCGTTGTACTGTGGCTGGAAGGCGGATCGGGGAATGGGCTATTTTGTCCCAGCAGCGCGCGACAAGACAGTGACTTTCGACAGGAACGACGCATGCAGCGATCCCTGCGCATCAGCCTTCGGGCACTCTGCGGTGCCCTGCTTGCCTTCGGCGCATCCGCGCAGACGGTCATTGTGCACAATGCCCGCGTCTACACGCCGGTCGGCGCGACGGTGCGTGAGTACGCCGGCATCGTGATCGAACGCGGCAAGGTGCAACGTCTGCTCGACTCCGGCGCGAACCTGCCGACCGGAACGGACATCGAACGCATCGACGCCGGCGGCAGGACGATCCTTCCCGGACTCATCGATGCGCATGGTCATGTGCTCGGCCTCGGGCAGCTCAAGTTGCAGACCGATCTGCGCGGCAGCGAATCCGTCGCTGCCGCCGTCGAGCGCGTTCGCCGGTTCGCGCTCGCCAACGCGGATGCGGGCTGGATCGTCGGTCACGGCTGGAATCAGGTGCTGTGGCCGGACAAGCAGTTCCCGACGGCGAAAGATCTCGACGCAGTCGTGAACGATCGGCCGATCGTGCTGTCGCGCGTCGATGGCCACGCCGTGTGGGTCAACACGCGTGCGTTGAAAATCGCAGGAATCACGCGCGCGACCGCCGATCCCCAGGGCGGCCAGATCGTGCGCGATGCGCGCGGCGAAGCCACGGGCGTGCTGGTGGATGCCGCCAGCGCGCTGGTGGAAAAACACATTCCGGCAGCGACGGACGCCCAACTGCAACGCGCACTGCATGCCGCGATGAACGACGTGGCCTCGCTCGGTCTCACCGGCGTTCATGACGCCGGCATTTCCGTTCGCGACTACCAGGCGTATCGCGCACTCGGCGCGTCGCAGCGATTGCCGATTCGCATCTACGCGATGCTGGCGGACAGCGAAGAAGCCCGCGCCACCCTGGCCGCCGGTCCGAAGCCGGCGGAATTCGACGACCGTCTGCAGATGCGCGCGGTGAAAGCGTGGGTCGACGGCGCACTCGGCAGCCGCGGCGCGACGATGCTGCAGGACTACAGCGACCAGCCGCATCATCGCGGACTCATGTTGTACACAGCGCCGCAGATCGCGACGCTCGCCGACCTCACCGCCGCCAGTGGCTGGCAGCTGAACATCCACGCGATCGGCGACGCCGGCAACCGGCTGGCGCTCGACACTTTCGAACATGAACTGACGGCGGTTCAACGCAGCGCGCTGCGTCCGCGCATCGAACATGCGCAGATCATCGCGCTCGAAGACATCCCGCGCTTCGCGAAACTCGGTGTCATCGCCTCGATCCAGCCGACGCACGCGACCTCCGACATGAACATGGCCGAAGACCGTGTCGGCCCGCAGCGCATTCAGGGCGCCTACGCCTGGCGCACGCTGCTGAACGCAGGTGCGCGGCTGGCAGGCGGCAGCGACTTCCCGGTGGAACTGCCGAATCCGTTTCTCGGCCTGTACGCCGCGGTCACGCGGCAGGATCGCGACGGCCAACCGCCGGGCGGCTGGTACGGCAACCAGAAACTCACGCGCGAGGAAGCGCTGCGCCTGTTCACCATCGACGCCGCCTATGCGAGCTTCATGGAAGATCGCGTGGGCTCGCTCGAACCCGGCAAGTGGGCCGATTTCATCCTCATCGACCGCGACTACTTCAAGGTGCCGGAGAGCGAGATCGACGACATCCAGGTGAAAGCTACCTATGTCGCGGGTGTGCGCCTGTGGGGCCGGCTTTAGCCGGCCTGATTCAGCAGCCGGCTGAAGCCGGCCCCACAGGGGAAAAGACCAACATCAATCCCCCGCTCTGGCCCGAATCCGCGATCCGTCGTAGCATCACCCGGCAATGAACCGTCGCTTCCTCGCCCTGCTGCTGGCTTTCTGCGTCGCGCTGCAATCGCTGGTGCCGACCATCGCGAGCGCGCAGGCGACGGCTGCACCCGCGGTCGCGCACTGCGGCGAGTCCGCGCAACACATGAATCATGACGGCCTCGTTCCGCAAGATTCGCAGCAGGATTCGCGGTCGTGCCCGCACTGCGATCATGCCGGTCCATCACATGCCGGTTGCGCGAGTCACTGCGTCGCGGCGGTCGCTCTCCTTCCCGTTCCAGTCGCGATTGCGCTGGTTTCCGGTGCGATGCGCTTCGACGCGATCGCGCTGCCGGCGCTGACCCGCTTCGACATTCCGCCCACGCCGCCTCCCATCGCCTGACCGTCGCGTCAGTCGTGCACGCTTGCGGGCGTGCGATTCGTCCCCAGCATCTGAAGATGACCCGTCATCGCGACGGGCGTCGGCGCGGCTTCATGGGCATGGCAGGCAGATCATGAATCACTCTTCTCATCACGGCGGCAGCTGCTGTTCGCAGCACGCCGCATCGGCTGCGAAAGATCCGGTATGCGGCATGACGGTGTCGCCGGATTCGCCGCACGTCGCGCAACACGCAGGCGTGGAGTACCGCTTCTGCTGTGCCGGTTGCCGCCAGAAATTCATTGCCGATCCGGCGCGCTACCTGCAGCCGACACCGCTCGAACACGCGCCGCAGTCTGCACACGCATCGGACATCTACACCTGTCCGATGCATCCGGAAATCCGGCAGCAGGGTCCGGGCTCGTGCCCGATCTGCGGCATGGCGCTCGAACCGCTCGTCGCGAGCACCGTCGAGCAGGACAACCCGGAACTGGCGGACATGACGCGACGCCTGTGGATCTCGCTGCTGTTCACGGTGCCGCTGTTCGCCATCGCGATGGGGCACATGATTCCGGCCTTCGCGCACACATTGAACTTCCCGGGTCGCGTCTGGGTGGAGTTCGCACTCGCCCTGCCCGTCTGCACCTGGGCCGCATGGCCGTTCTACGAGCGTGCGATCGCCTCGCTGCGCCACCGCAGCCCCAACATGTTCACGCTGATCGGGCTGGGCGTGGCGGTGAGCTTCGTCTACAGCATCATCGCCGCCGTCGCGCCTGCGATCTTTCCGCCGTCGGCACGCGGCGAACACGGTCAGGTCGACGTGTACTTCGAGGCCGCTGCCGTGATCGTGACGCTGATCCTGCTGGGCCAGGTGCTGGAACTGCGCGCCCGCGGCCGCACCAGCGCCGCGATCCGCGAACTGATGAAGCTCGCACCGGCCACCGCGCGCCGCATCGCTGCGGACGGACACGAGTCGGACGTTCCGCTCGAACACGTCGCCGTCGGCGACCGGCTGCGAGTACGTCCCGGCGAGAAGATTCCCGTGGACGGTATCGTCCTCGAAGGTTCGAGCACGGTCGACGAATCCATGATCACCGGCGAACCGGTGCCCGTCGCCAAGCGCTCTGGCGCGGCACTGGTCGGCGCGACCATGAACGGCACCGGCACGCTGGTCATGCGCGCGGAAAAAGTCGGCGCGGATACGCTGCTGGCGCGCATCGTCGCGCTGGTGGCCGATGCGCAGCGCAGCCGCGCACCGATCCAGAAGCTCGCCGATGTCGTCGCCGGCTGGTTCGTGCCCATCGTCATTGCCATCGCGGCCATCGCGTTCATCGCGTGGTGGTGGCTGGGTCCGCCGCCGCAACTGAGTCATGCCATCGTCAACGCCGTCGCCGTGCTGATCATCGCGTGTCCGTGCGCGCTCGGACTCGCCACGCCGATCTCGATCATGGTGGCGACGGCCCGCGGCGCGCAGGCCGGCGTGCTGTTCCGCAACGCCGAAGCCATCGAAGTCATGCGCTCGGTCGACACGCTGGTCGTCGACAAGACGGGCACGCTGACCCAGGGCCGGCCCGCGCTCGTGAGCCTCGCGACGCCGGACGATGCCGCTGCCGCCAGCGGCGAATGGACACGCGCCCAGCGTGAACTGCTGCAGATGGCGGCGAGCCTGGAGCGCGGCAGCGAGCATCCGCTGGCGAGTGCGATCGTCGAAGGCGCTGCCAGGGCCGGTATCGATACGCAAGCCGTCGAGCACTTCGAGTCCGTCACGGGACAGGGCGTCACCGGCCGGATCGCGGGACGAACCGTTGCCCTCGGCAATCGCGCACTCATGTCGAGCGTCGGCGCCGACGTCGAGGCATGGCAGCAGCGCATCGATCCGCTGCGTGCGGCGGGACAGACCGTGATGTTTCTCGCGGTCGACGGCCGGCTCGCCGGCATCCTCGGCGTCGCCGATCCGCTCAAATCGGATAGCGCGCACGCCATCGAATCGCTGCGACGCGAAGGCCTGTCGGTCGTGATGATGACGGGCGACAACGCAATCACCGCGCACGCCATCGCCTCGCAACTCGGCATCGACAGCGTGCTCGCCGAAGTGCAGCCGCAGGACAAGGCCGCCCGCGTGCGCGAACTGCAGGCCGAAGGTCGCATCGTGGCCATGGCCGGCGACGGCATCAACGACGCGCCGGCGCTCGCGCAGGCGCAGGTCGGCATCGCGATGGGCACCGGCACCGACGTCGCCATGGAAAGCGCGGGCGTCACGCTGGTCAAGGGCGATCTCACGGGCATCGTGCGGGCGCGGGCGCTGTCGCGCCAGACCATGAAGAACATCCGCCAGAACCTGTTCTTCGCGTTCGTCTACAACGCGGCCGGCGTTCCCATCGCCGCCGGCGTGCTGTATCCGCACTTCGGCCTGCTGCTGAGTCCGATGCTCGCCGCGGCGGCGATGAGCTTCAGTTCCGTTTCCGTCATCGCCAATGCGCTGCGCCTGCGGCGCGCGGCCCTGTAGAGATCGTGCCGATGCACTCACGTCGCAGATTCGTTCAGGGACTCGCCGCCGGCGGCGCACTCATTGCGCTGCCCGGCCGCGCACTCTTCGCTGCCGCTCCCACGGTGCTGTCGGGTACGCAGTTCGATCTGGAAATCGCCGAGCTTCCCGTCAACTTCACCGGCGCGCCGCGCATTGCCACCGTCGTGAATGGCCAGTTGCCCGCGCCGCAGCTGCGCTGGCGCGAAGGCGAGACCGTCACCATTCGTGTCACCAATCGACTGCGCGAACGTACCTCGATTCACTGGCACGGGTTGATCGTGCCGGCCGACATGGATGGCGTACCCGGCATCAGCTTCCACGGCATCGCACCGGGCGAGACGTTCACGTACCGCTTTCGCGTGAACCAGTCGGGCACGTACTGGTATCACGCGCACTCGCGCTTCCAGGAACAGACGGGACTCTACGGTTCCATCGTGGTCGAGCCGCGCGACGCCGCACGGCATGCAGCCGATCGCGAACACGTGCTGCTGCTGTCGGACTGGACCGATACCGATCCGGAAGCGATCTATCGCCGGCTCAAGATCCACGCCGGCTACTACAACTTCGGCAAGCGGACCACGGGCGACTTCCTCGCCGACATCAACCGCAAGGGCTGGCAGGCCGCGACCAGCGAGGCCGCGATGTGGGGCCGGATGCGCATGGATCGCACCGATCTCGCCGACGTCTCCGGCTATGCCTACACCTACCTGCTCAACGGCATCACGCCTGCCGGCAACTGGACCGGCACCTTCCGTCGCCACGAGCGCGTGCGCCTGCGCATCATCAACGGCGCGTCCATGACGTTCTTCGATCTGCGCATTCCGGGATTGAAGATGACGGTAGTTTCCGCCGACGGACAGGACGTCGATCCCGTCAGCGTCGATGAATTCCGCATCAGCCCGGCAGAGACCTACGACGTGATCGTCACGCCGCACGACGATCGCGCCTACACGATCTTCGCGCAGGCGATGGATCGTTCCGGCCATGCACGCGGCACGCTGGCCCCCGCCGCGGGAATGCAGGCGGAGATTCCGCCGCTCGATGCGCGAGCGGATCTCGACATGAGCGACATGGGGCACGGCGCGCATGACACGACCGATCATGCTGCACATGCC
Source organism: Povalibacter sp. (assembly GCF_036735925.1). Classification (NCBI taxonomy): domain Bacteria; kingdom Pseudomonadati; phylum Pseudomonadota; class Gammaproteobacteria; order Steroidobacterales; family Steroidobacteraceae; genus Povalibacter; species Povalibacter sp. The sequence continues at coordinate 14,471 of NZ_DAINNK010000080.1, read as the reverse complement.
GGACATGCGATGCCCGGTGTGCCGCAGCACGCAGCCGCAGAGTTCGGACCGGGCGTCGACATGCGTGTCGATGCGCCGCTGAACCGGCTCGACGATCCCGGCGTCGGACTGCGCGACAACGGACGCCGCGTACTGACCTATGCCGACCTGCACACGCTCGGCGGGCCGATCGACGCGCGTGCGCCGGGCCGCGAGATCGAACTGCACCTGACCGGCCACATGGAACGCTTCCTCTGGTCGTTCAACGGCCAGAAATTCTCGGAAGCCGAGCCGCTGCGTTTCCGGCACGGCGAGCGGCTGCGCATCGTGCTCATCAACGACACCATGATGAATCACCCGATCCACCTGCACGGCATGTGGAGCGAAGTGGAATCGCCGCATGGCGAATTCCAGGTGCGCAAGCACACGGTCACGGTGCAGCCGGCGCAGCGCGTGAGCTATCTGGTGACGGCCGATGCGCTCGGACGCTGGGCCTATCACTGCCACCTGCTCTATCACATGGAGGCGGGGATGTTCAGAGAGGTGGTCGTGGCGCATGAGGGAGCGGAAGCATGAAAGAGAATGGCCGCAAAAAGGCGCAGAAAACACAAGGGTCGGAAACGGAGCTGGAACGCATTCTTTCTTTTCTTCCATTTATGCGTGCTTTGCGCCTTTTCGCGGCCATTCTCCTGTCCCTGCCCGCCCTCACCCGCACCGCCCACGGACAGGAGCACCATCATCACGAACCCGCAGCACCCGCACCGGCAACGACCTCCGCACACGTTCCGCCCGATCCGCCTTCGCATCTCATGGGCCCGATGTCGCCCGCCGAGATGGCGGAGATCATGGCGATGGACGACGCCGCGCGTTTCGGCAGCATCGCCATCGACCGGCTCGAATGGCGCGAAGGCAACGACGCCATCGGCTGGGAAGGCAGCGCCTGGTACGGCGGCGACAGCAACAAACTGATGCTCAAGTCCGAAGGCGACTGGATCGACGGCGGCGCGGACCACACACGCACCGAACTGCTGTGGGACCGCGTCGTCGCGCGCTGGTGGAGTGTCCAGGCCGGCGTGCGTCACGACGCGGGCGAAGGTCCGTCGCGGAACTGGGCGGCGATCGGCGTGGAAGGACTGGCGCCTTACTGGATCGACATGGAGATGACGTTCTACGTGGGCGACGCGGGACGCACGGCGCTGCGTTTCGAGGGCAGTCACGACATGCGCCTGACGCAGCGGCTGATCCTGCAGCCGCAGCTCGAATTCAATCTCTACGGCAAGGACGACGTCGACCGCGGACTCGGCTCCGGCCTGTCCGATCTCGAAGCCGGCCTGCGATTGCGCTACGAGATCCGTCGCGAGTTCGCACCCTATGCCGGCGCGCACTGGAAGCAGCGCTTCGGCACGACGGCAGATCTCGCGGCGGAAGACAGCGAGGTGGAGTTCGTCGCGGGCCTGCGGGTGTGGTTCTGAACGATCCGGATTCGCCTCTGAACCCCTCCTCCGCGCAGCGGGGGAGGGTTAGGGTGGGGGCTTCTTACTGTGGGGCCGGCTTGAGCCGGCCTCTTTTCAGAAGTCAGGCTGAAGCCTGACCTACAGAAACCCCCGTCCTGGCTTGCCACACAACCATCCGGCCATGAACAATCCGCGCATCCGTCGCGGAGAACTCTTCATGCCCTCCAAGCGCAAAGCCGGTCGCCGCAGCGTTCGCAAATCCCCCGCCACCCAGCAACGCAGCCACGCGCGCAATGCGGTGCTGACCAAGCGCAAGCGCCCCGCACGCACCACGCCGGGACTGCGCGGCCTCTATCCCGCCATCGAGCCCTACAACACCGGCTATCTGCGCGTCTCCGACGAACACGAGATCTACTACGAGGAATGCGGCAATCCGAAGGGCAAGCCGGCGGTGTTCGTCCACGGCGGTCCCGGCGCAGGGTGCGACAAGCGTGCTCGCAGCTTCTTCGATCCCGATGCCTATCGCATCATCCTCTTCGATCAGCGCGGCTGCGGACGCAGCAAGCCGCGTGCGAGCCTCGTCGACAACACTACCTGGCATCTCGTCGCCGACATGGAAAAGCTGCGCACGACACTCGGCATCGAGCAGTGGCTGGTCTTCGGCGGTTCGTGGGGTTCGACGCTCGGGCTCGCCTATGCGCAGACGCATCCCGAGCGCGTGTCCGGAATCGTCCTGCGCGGCATCTTCATGCTCACCCGGTTCGAACTGAAATGGTTCTACCAGGAAGGCGCCAGCGCGATCTTTCCGGATCACTGGGAAAACTACGTGAAGGCGATTCCGCCGGCCGAACGCGGCGACATGATCCAGGCGTTCTACAAGCGCCTGATCAGCGACGATCGCGCGGTGCGCGTCAGCGCCGCACGCGCCTGGTCCGTCTGGGAAGCCGCCACCAGCTATCTGCACATCAACGAAGACAACGTCAGCAAATGGGGCGAGGAGGATTTCGCGATTTCGGTGGCGCGCATCGAGTGCCACTACTTCGTCAATCGCGGCTTCCTGGAGACCGAGGATCAGTTGCTGCGCAATGTCTCGCGCATCCGGCACATCCCCGCGGTGATCGTGCAGGGTCGCTACGACGTCGTCTGCCCGATGCAGACGGCCTGGGCGCTGCATCGTGCCTGGCCGGAGGCGGAGTTCCACATCAGCCCGGATTCGGGGCACTCTGCATTCGAGGCCGGCAACACGCACGCCCTCGTAGCGGCGACTGACCGGTTCAGGTGAAGAGAAGAGAAGGTTTCACACGGAGATCACGGAGGACACGGAGGTAGAGAAGAAGAATTTCCACGGGGGGAAGAATGGGGACACGGGGAACACGGGGTTCGGAACAGAAAAATCCTTTCTTGCCCCCGTGCTCCCCGTGTCCCCATTCTTCCCCCGTGGAAATTCCTTGATCTCTGACTCCGTGGCCTCCGTGATCTCCGTGTGAAACCTTCTTCCTCCTCACGCCGCCAGGGTGAAGAAGAACGTCGTGCCCTCGCCCGGTCGGCTCTCGACCCAGATGCGCCCGCCGTGGCGGTCGATGATGCGCTTGGCCGTCGCGAGGCCGACGCCGCTGCCCTGGAATTCGCGCTTGTCGTGCAAGCGCACGAACGGCTGGAACAGTCGCTGCGCCGTCGCCGTATCGAATCCCACGCCGTTGTCGCGTACCTGGTAGACGAATCGTCCCTCGCTCTGGCTGCGCGAGAACCCGATCCGCGCCGGCTGCTGGCGCGCAGAGAACTTCCACGCATTGCCGAGCAGGTTGTGCAGCACGTTGCCGATGAGATCGGGATCTGCGGATTCGAACATGTCGTGCTCGACGTCCGACTCCACCTGGCGTCCCGGTTCGGTGACCTGCAGGTCGAAGAGGATGCGATGCGCGACATCGCTCAGGTTGACCGGCGCACGGTCCACGACCCGGCTGCCGATCTGCGAGAACTGCAGCAGATGCCCGATCATCTCGTGCATGCGTCGCGCACCGTTCTGGATCCGGTGCAGGTAGTCGCACACTTTTCCGGTCGTACCGGCGCCGCCTTCCTGCAATGCCAGCGAACTGAAGCCTTCGATCACCTGCAGCGGCGAACGCAGATCGTGCGACACCGTGTACGAGAAACTTTCCAGTTCGCGGTTGGCCTCTTCGAGGCTGTGCGTGCGCTCGGCGATGCGCTTCTCGAGTTCGACGTTCAGGTCATGCAGACGCGCATTGGCTTCGGCCAGCCGTTCGTTCGCCGCCGTGAGCATCTGGCTGCGCGCCGCCTCGCTGTGCAGCAGCGCCCGCAGCTTGCGCGAGGTGGTGCCTGAAATGACGACGGCGGTGACGGCGAACGCCATGAACGCCGCACCCGCGTGGACCCAGTTGGCGGCGCTGGTTGCGTAGTCGCCGGCCATGACTTCGAAGGTCAGCACGCCGGACAGCGACAGCGCGCCGACGATGGCGTACGTGATCCCGCAGAGCGCCGTCATGGCGATTCCCCTGCGTATTCCGAAGATCAACGGCGTCGTGATTGCGATCAGTCCATAGGCCAATCCGTTGATGCTGGTGATGCCGGTGCGCAGCAGCCCGACGGTACCGAGCACATACAGCGACCCCAGGACCACCAGCGCGATGGCGCGGGAATTCAGGCTCGACCGGCGGCACCACGCCAGCAGCAGCACGGAATACGTGAATCCATGCATCCAGAGGGTCCACGGACGCGTCTGCAGATCGTGCGCAATGGCAATCGGCAGCAGCAGCGTGAAGACCAGCAGGATCCAGCCCAGCGTCCGCAACAGCAGATCGCGACGCATGGCCTCCAGTCCCGCCGCCGCGGTCATGCGCAGTTCGGCGGCGCTGGCAGCGGCCTGCACTCCGGCATCGGCAGCGGCCGCCGGTGTCGTCGGCGACGGCTTCGCGAAGCGCCGGCGCCGGCGCAATGTGCCTTCGTGCAACGACACGACCGGACTACGCAACGTCAGCATTGCGACGCTGCACTTCACGTTCGAGGAACCAGCGCAGCATGCGCAGTTCATCCTTCGACACGAAGAAGGCCGCACCCATTTCGGCAGCCTTGCGACGCAGATCGGGGAAGTCCGCCTGCGTGACGATGATGACGAGCTGGTTCGGATAGGCCTCGCGCAGATTCCTGAGCGTCTCGAAACCGTCGATCAGGCGCATGCGCAGATCGAGCGTGACGACGTCGGGCTGGAAGGTCGCGCAGACATCGAAGCCGTCGCGACCATTGGAGATCTCGCGGATCTCGCTGGCGATGCTGCGAATCCAGGTGGCAATCAGGGCGCGCGTGGGCGCGTGATCGTCGATGATCAGCACTTTCATCGTGGGTTCTTCAGGGGAAAGTTGCCGTGGCCAGGCGCGTACTTTCCGGTATCCGTCGCCGCGGATAAATCACGAGCGCCACGCAATCTCGAGTGGGTGGGCGTGCGTAGGGTGGTGCGTAAGCCTGCGTAGGGAGAGGGCGTAGGGGAAGGCCTTAGAGCCGAGCGGCCCTTCCTCCGCGCAGCAGGGATGGGGTTTTCTGTAGGTCAGGCTTCAGCCTGACTCTTGAAGGCCGGCCCCACAGGCGACAACAGCTGGCAGGAGTTCTGATCTTCTGTAGGTCAGGCTTTAGCCTGACTTCTGGAAAGAGGCCGGCTGAAGCCGGCCCCACAGTTAAGAGAGTCCCTAACCTTCACCCCAGCGAGCTGAGCGACTCGCGATTCTCCAGGGCGAACTGCAGCAGCGAATTCGCGCCCTTGAGCGACAGCTTGGTGCAGATGTTGGTGCGGTGCGTTTCGATCGTTCGCGGACTCACGTGCAGCTCGGCAGCAATTTCGCGCGAGGTTTTCTTTTCCGCGATGCGCTTGAGGATGCGCTTTTCTGCGGTGGTGAGATCGGCGAGCCCGGGCTTGTGTGAAGCGAGCGCTTCCGCCTTGCCGCGCCGGCGCAGCAGGAACCCGGTCAGCGACGGACTGACGTAGGCATTGCCTTCGGCCACCGACACGAGGCAGCTGACGATTTCGGTGCCGGCATTCTCCTTCAGCACGTAACCATCGATGCCGATGTTCATCGCCTTGTTGAAGGCCGCCTCGTCCTTGAGCATCGTCAGCACGACGAACCGCGTGGCGATGCCTTCGGACCGCAGCGTCTGCGCGATCTCCAGCCCGGTACCGTCGGGAAGGTTCACGTCGAGGACGGCCAGATCCGGCCGAAGCTCGCGGATGAGCTGCGTCGCCTGGGTCCACGTATCCGCCTCCGCCATCAGTTCGAACCGCTGATCGGACTGGATCACCTGCCTCAACCCGGCGCGGAACAGCGGATGATCGTCGACGATCACCACACGAATCGATTTCATCCAGCCTTACCCCGCCCTGACGCTTCGGAAACAGACGCGCATATCACAGCCGATCCGCCGGCTCGGTGAACGGCAGGTTCACCTGCAGGTGGGTGCCCTTGCCGGACATGCTGCGCAGATCGAGCGTGCCGCCCAGCATCTGGGCACGTTCGCGCATGCTGGTCAGGCCGAGCCCGCCGTCGACGCTTGCGGTATCGAACCCGATGCCATCGTCGCGCACGTCCAAGTGCAGCATACCCACATCGCGCTCCAGCGACAGCGTCACCCGTCGCGCCTGCGAGTGACGCAGCACATTGTTGAGCGCTTCCTGGCAGATGCGATACAGATGCGTCGCCTCCTCGCCCTGCAACACATCGTCCACGTCTTCGATGCGGCTTTCGATGTGCGCCGTCGTGGAATCGCGCACGCGCTCGACCAGGCTGTTCAGCGCCTCGGTGAGTCCGAGCTGTTCGATCTGGATCGGGCGCAGGTTCTGCGACAGGTTGCGCACCTCGGCGACGCAATCCGAGGCGATCTCCGCCACGGCGCGCAACTGCTCGACGACTTCGGCCGGCAGTCCGGGCAGTTCCAGCGCAAGCATCATGCGATTGCGGATCAGCGAGAGGTTCTGGCCGAGGCCATCGTGAAGTTCGTTGGCGAGCCGCTGCCGCTCCTGCTCCTGGGCCGTGAGCAGATGACGCGAGAACTCCTCGCGCGCCCGCAGTTCCCGTTCCTGCGACTGGCGCAGCAATTCCGCCGCGCGCCGGCGCGCGGTCACGTCGCGGACCGCGGCGACGCGCACGGTGCCGCCGCTGTCGGTCTCGAACGATCGCGCCTGGATTTCCACGTGCGTGCGGCTGCCGTCCGGCCGTTCCAGCATCGCCTCGTACATTCCCGCATCGCCGCTGCGCATCTTCTGTTCCACCAGCGCCACGTCCCGGCTGGCGAACATCTCGCTGGCGCCGCGGCCGATGACGTCCTCGCGCGGCCGGCCGAACATCGCCAGCAACCGATCGTTGACATCGATCAGCACGCCGCGCTCGGTGATGGCGATGCCCTCGAACGCAGCATCCGCCAGGGTACGGAAACGCGCTTCGGTTTCGCGCAGCGCCAGCTCGGCCCGTTCGCGCGTGGTGACGTCGACGACCACGCCCAGCATGCAGCGCGGTTCTCCCGCGGCATCGCGTTCGAGTTCGCCGCGCGTCTCGAACCATCGTGCGCTGCCGTTCTCGGTATTGACCTGGAAGACCGACACGAACTTCGCATCCGGCGTGCACAACACCCGTTCGATCTCGCGCGAAATGCGTTCGCGGTCCTCCGGCACCATGATGGCCTCCAGTTCCTGGAGATTCATGGGCAGGCGGCCGAGCGGCAGATCGAAGACGCGGTGCACGTTGTCCGACCATTGCATCTGGCCGCTGGCGATGTCCCAGCGCCAGGTCGCCATCCGTGCCGCATCGAGCGTCTGGCGCAACTGGTTCGTGCTGTCGCGCAATGCATGTTCGGCCTTGTGCTTCTCCGTGACGTCTTCGACCATGCTGATCGCGTATTGGGGCTCGCCCTGCGGGCTGCGCACCAGCGATGCGTTCACGTGGACCCAGAAGGTCCGGCCGTCGCGGGCCACGTAGCGCTTCTCGCGCCGGAAGCTTTCCATCTCGCCGCGCATGAGTGCCGCATACAGGCGCCGGTCTTCGGCCACGTCGTCGGGATGCGTGACGTCTTCGAAGGAGACCTGCTGCATCTCGCCGCGCTCGTAACCGAGCAGCGTCAGCATCATGTTGTTGGCCAGCACGGCGAAGCCCTGCTGGTTCACCACGACGATGCCGACGGGCGAGGAATCGAAGACGATGCGGAACTGCGCTTCGGCACGCTGCAGGGCGTGCTCCATGTCGCGGCGCTCGGTGGCATCCGTGAACATGCCGAGCAGGCCGACGATGGAATTGCGTTCGTTCTCGACCGGACTGGACGAGATCCGCGTCCACAGATCCTTGCCGTCGCGACGGGTGAGGTGGTGATAGTGGCCGTCGGCGCCCCTGGCGAGCCATGCACGCAGATCGCGCTCGGCCGCGGCGCGGTCCTCGCCATCCAGGAATTCCAGCAGCCGCGTGCCGATGAGATCGGCCGGCTTCGCGCCCAGCATGTCCGCCATGCGCTGGTTGACGAAGGTCGTGCGGCCCTGCAGATCGAACAGCCACACGCCTTCGCGGGTCGTGTCGACGATCTTGCGCACGCCGATCGGCGGTTCATCGCGATGCAGATTGCGCGCAGCCGGCGGCAGCGTCCCCTCGAGACCGAATATTCTGCGTATGCCCATCCCGCCCTCGCCCCCTTCGTACGGAGGACTACTTCGGTTTGCTTGTGATTAGACTCGTCTGGCGCCCCGGTCACTATAGCGGCTCTACGCAATGACGGTGCGGCAGGATGCATGGACAAATCAACTGCGCACGCGCCAGGTCGGCCGGCCGTCGCGATCGATGACGCCCTGCGTCACGAGCCAGTCGCGCGCATCGTCCGCGTCCTGTTCGAACCAGGCGCGGGCAGAACCGAGCCGGAAGGTATAGCCCCAGGCATCCATGTCGGCCTGCATCTGCCCACGCGAGCCGCCGCTCAGATGATCGGCCAGCACGATCTGCAGGTAGCAGACGGCATTCTCTTCGGCGTAGTCGCCGCCCGCATCCCTGTCGAGGCCGGCGCGGCGCGCCTCATCCATGCATATGAAGTGGCTCGCTTCATGCAATAGCGAATGCAGCGGCGTATCCGGGCGGACATAGAGCCGGTCGACGATCAGCCCCGCCTCGCTCTCGCCCCAGTAGGAACCGGCGATGGTCTCGCCGGGCGCGACCTGAACCAGGTTCAGTCCGTAGCGTCGCAGAATCCCGGCGATCTCGTCGGGATCAAGATCGTGAAAGAAGATCACGGCCGCGCCTCACAGCGACGCGACCCTGCGAATGACGAGTCCGGCCAGATCGCGCGCCAATGCCTCGCGCAGGACCGACTGTTCGCGCTGCTTCGCCAGTACGGCGGTCGTGTCGTAACTGTAGTCGCGCGTCAGTTCGAGCTTCTGCGGAGCGATGAGTTCGCCCGTCTGGCTTTCCACGGAATATTCGACCGAGTAGAAGACTTCGTACTCCTCCGGCGTATTGCGCGCGGAGACGGACAGGACGCGCTGACCGCTGGTGTCCTTGCGGATGCGGACGATGGCGCTGGCGTCGTTGCGATTGCCGACCAGCCGCACGCCGGAGGTCTCGAGGCTTTCGCGCAGGGCGCGATTGAAATCGGTATAGGTGTCGACGGTGTCGATGTAGGTCGCCGACATGATTTCCGGAAGACGTGCGGTGCCCTGCAGACGCCAGCCGCAGGCGCTCAGCAGTAGTGCAGCGATGAGAACGGAAAGACGCAGACTGGTGGACACCGACGATCCTCGCGAGGCGATTCGCGAGGAGTATAGCCAAGACGGGTCGTGTTCTTGCCGGCTTTGAACTGCTGTTGATGCCCTCACCCTAACCCTCTCCCCTCTCCGGGGGATTCCGTCGCGCTTACGCGCTCCTCCTCCCCGCTGCGCGGAGGAGGAGATCAGACAGGGTTTCTGTAGGTCAGGCTTCAGCCTGACTTCTGAAAAGAGGCCGGCTCAAGCCGGCCCCACAGTAAGAAACCCCTCCCCCGCTACGCGGAGGAGGGAATCAGACGAGAGTCATTCGACGCAGAAAAGGATCGGGACTGCGATCAGTTCCGGTAGCCCGGATCGATCTTGTCCAGCTTGCGCAGCAGCGCCGGCCACGTCAGCGAACTGCCGGCGCCGCGCATCACTGCCCTGCTGTAGGCCGGTACGGTGTCGAGCACCGACGTCGGAATCTGCAGCAGCTCGGCGCCATTGCCCTGCGCGAGCACCTGGATCTCGCAGGCGCGCTGGAAGGTGTACATCGCAAGGAAGGCATCCGGAATGGTGCGGCCGACCGTCAGCAGTCCGTGATTGCGCAGCATCAGGTTGCGCGTGTTGCCGAGATTGTGCTGCAGGCGGACCTTCTCTTCCGGATTGAGCGCGATGCCCTCGTAGTCGTGATACGAGAGCGACTGCACGACGATGCTCGCCTGCTGCGAAATCGGCAGCAGCCCCGCCTTCTGGCACGACACCGCGACGCCTTCCATCGTATGCAGGTGCAGCACGCAGTAGGCATCTTCGCGCGCTGCGTGGATGGCGCTGTGGATCGTGTAGCCCGCCGGATTGATCTCGTAGGGACTGTCGAACGTCTTGTTGCCGTCGAGATCGACACGGACGAGATTCGAGGCCGTCATTTCATCGAACATCAATCCGTAGGGATTGATCAGGAAATCATGCGTGCCGGGAATCTTCGCCGAGATGTGCGTGAAGATCAGATCGTCCCAGCCGAAATGCGCGACCAGCCGGTAGCAGGCCGCCAGATCGACGCGCACCGCCCACTCTTCCGCGGACACTTTGCTGCGGACATCCGAAGTACTGTTGTCGACGACGCGCATTTGCATACGGCACCTGGCTCTGGCTGGGGCGGAAAAACCAGAGGCTACGCCCGCCGCTCGGCAGCGGGCAAGCCGCACCGCGCAATCCAAGGTGCGGAATCAGCCGGCGGGTGTCGGGACGACGCCGAACTGCTGCAGCACCCGCTGCGCATCATCCGGACCCTGAACGACGAAGGCCGACAGCCCCACGCGGCGCGCCGCTTCGACGTTGAGCAGATTGTCGTCCAGAAACAGGATGTCGGCGGCGCCGCAGTCCAGCGTGCCGATCACGTGCTCGAAGGCATCGGCATCCGGCTTGATGCGGCCGGTGAGATGCGAAACGAAGTAGTGATGAAAGAGTCCGCCGAGCCCGAGGTCTTCCGTGACGCGCGGCCAGTGCACGGCATTGCTGTTCGACAGGACGGCGCGCACGTAGCGCGGCGGAATCCGGTCGATCAGCTCCAGCGCACCCGGATAGACCTCCGAGGGCCAGCCCGCGAACGAATCGAGGAAGGCCTGCGCGTCGACCTGGATCTGCAGTTCATCGATGAGTTGCCGTGCAAATTCATCGCCGGCAATCCTGCCGGTCTCGAACGCGCGCACGCTGGGCGAATGCAGCCAGGTGCGCCACAGGTCTTCCGTGGGCATGCGGTAGCCGAGCCATTCCAGCATCGGCCGCACGCCGCCGAGCCGCACCAGCACACCGCCGACGTCGAAGAGAATGACCTTGATCTGCGATTCCGCCGACACTGCCTCTCTCTAATTTCTGGCCAGCCTGCCAGCCGGCTAGTCGGCTGGCAGGCTAGACAACCACATTCACCAGCTTGCCCTTCACCACGATCACTTTCTTCGGCGCCTTGCCTTCCATCCAGCGCTGCACGCCGGCATCGGCGAGCGCGGCTTCGCGGATCGTGGCTTCGTCGGCGGTCGCCGCGACGGTGACATGACTGCGCAGCTTGCCGTTGACCTGCACGACGAGCTGGATCTCGTCCTGCACCAGCGCCTGCGGATCCGGCTTCGGCCAGGCGCGATCCATCAGCGAGTCTTCATGGCCGAGCGCCTGCCACAACGCGTGCGTCGCGTGCGGCACGATCGGCGAGAGCATCTGCACGACCAGCTCCAGCGTCTCCTGGACGATGGCGCGCCCCTGCGGCGAGTCGTCTTCGAACTTCGCCAGCGTATTCATCAGCTCCATCACGGCAGCAATGGCGGTGTTGAAGATGCGGCGACGGCCGAGGTCGTCGGTGACTTTGACCAGCGTGGCGTGAGCGGCGCGGCGCAGATTGCGCTGGGAGTCGGTCAGGGCGACAGGCGACAGGCTACGGGCTACGGCCAGAGACTCTTCCTTCTTGCTGTCGCCTGTCGCCTGTCGCCTGTCGCCCTCGACGAATTCATACACCGTCCGCCACACCTTCCTCATGAACCGCGCCGCGCCTTCGACGCCGTCATCCGACCACTCGAGCGTGTCTTCCGGCGGCGCCTTGAACATCATGAACAGGCGGATGCTGTCCGCCCCGTATTCACCCACCAGCTTCTGTGGATCGACGCCGTTGTTCTTGGACTTCGACATGGTGCGCATGCCTTCCCACTCGACGGGCTGTCCGTCGCTGCGCAGCGTCGCGCCGGTGCGCGTGCCTTTCGCGTCGACCTGCACGTCGACGTCGGCAGGATTGAAGTACTGGATGCGGCCTTCACCCGTCTTGCGCGAGTAGATGTCGTTCAGGACCATGCCCTGCGTCAGCAGGTTCCTGAACGGCTCGCTGACTTTCAGCAGGCCGAGGTCCTTCATCACCCGCGTCCAGAAGCGCGAATACAGCAGGTGCAGGATCGCGTGCTCGATGCCGCCGATGTACTGGTCGACCGGCATCCAGTAGTCCGCACGCTCATCGACCATCGCCTGGTCGTTGCCCGGCGAGGCGAAGCGCGCGAAATACCAGGACGAATCGACGAACGTGTCCATCGTGTCGGTTTCGCGTCGCGCGTCGGCGCCGCACTTCGGGCACTTGCATTCGTAGAACGCCGGCAGCTTGTTGAGCGGATTGCCGCTGCCGTCCGGTACGAGTCCTTCGGGCAGCACGACCGGCAGGTCCTTGTCGGGCACCGGCACGTCGCCGCAGGTCGGGCAATGGATCAGCGGGATCGGACAGCCCCAGTAACGCTGGCGCGAGATGCCCCAGTCGCGCAGGCGCCATTGCACCTGCTTCTGGCCGAGCCCGAGCGCCGACAGGTCGGCGGCGATTGCATCGATGGCCTGCTGATAGCCGAGGCCATCGTACTTGCCCGAGTTGATGCAGAAGCCGGCCTTGGTGGAGTACCAGTCCTGCCACTGTGTAGAAGAAAAGGGGCTGCTGGCTGCTGGCTGCTGGCGACTGGCCAGAGTCGCGCCAGACTGATTCTGGCCAGTCGCCAGTCGCCAGTCGCCAGTCGCCACCTCTTCAACCACCTGCTTGATCGGCAACCCATACCTGTTCGCGAACTCGAAATCGCGCTCGTCATGCCCCGGCACGCCCATCACGGCGCCTTCGCCGTAGGTCATGAGCACGTAGTTACCGACCCACACCGGCACCTGGTCGCCGGTCAGCGGATGCGTGACGAACAGGCCCGTCGGCATGCCCTTCTTTTCCATGACGGCGAGTTCGGCTTCCATCGCCGTGCCCTTCTTGCACTCTTCGACGAAGGCGGCGAGCGCCGGATCGTTTTTCGCGGCGTGCGTCGCCAGCGGATGTTCGGCGGCGACGGCGCAGAACGTCACGCCCATCAACGTGTCGGCGCGCGTCGTGAACACATTCAATGTGTGCTTCTCGCCCTCGAGTTCGTAGGGAAACCCCAGGCGCACGCCTTCGCTGCGGCCGATCCAGTTCGCCTGCATGGTGCGCACGCGCTCGGGCCAGTCGGTGAGCGTGTCGAGCGCATCGAGCAGATCCTGCGAATAGTCGGTGATGCGCAGGTAGTACATCGGGATCTCGCGCTTCTCGACCGGCGCGCCGGTGCGCCAGCCGCGGCCGTCGATCACCTGCTCGTTGGCGAGCACGGTCTGATCGACCGGATCCCAGTTCACGACGCCGGTCTTCTTGTAGGCGATGCCCTTTTCGAGCATGCGCAGGAACATCCACTGGTTCCATTTGTAATAGTCGGGCCGGCAGGTGGCGAGTTCGCGCTTCCAGTCGAGCGCGAAGCCCAGCGACTGCAGCTGGCCTTTCATGTACGCGATGTTGTCGTAGGTCCACTTGGCCGGCGGCACGCCGTTCGCCATCGCGGCGTTTTCCGCAGGCAGGCCGAACGCATCCCAGCCCATCGGCTGCAGCACGTTGTAGCCCTGCTTGCGCATGAAGCGCGAGAGCACGTCGCCGATGGTGTAGTTGCGCACGTGTCCCATGTGCAGCCGGCCGCTGGGATACGGGAACATGCACAGGCAGTAGTACTTCGGACGCGAGCTGTCTTCGCTGACGGAGAAGGCGTCAGCGGCCTGCCAATAGCTTCTGGCCTGCGACTCGACAGCCGCAGGATCGTAACGTTCTTGCATGAAGAAAACTTCGCCGGAACCCAGGGGTTTGAGCGGCGAAGGATACCGGACTGGCAAGCTGACCGGCTAGCAAGCTCACTGCGGCTGCAGGGTCGGCTTGCTGTTTTTCTTGCTGTGGGGCCGGCTTCAGCCGGCCTTCAAGAGTCAGGCTGAAGCCTGACCTACAGAAGATCAGAACTCCTGCCAGCTGCTGTCGTCGCCGCTGGCCTTCGCCATCGGGGCCGGCCGTGCCGGCGCCGGACGTGCGGCGCGGCGGACCGGCGCCTTGACGATGGAGCGGACCGGAGCGCGCTCGGCCACGACCGTCGCCGGTGCAACCGCCTGCTGCGTCCGCACGGCCGACGCCGCCCGGAAGAATCCGATCTCCGCGACCAGGCGCTGCGCCTGCTGTTCCATCGACTTCGCCGCGGAAGCGGCCTCTTCCACCAGCGCCGCGTTCTGCTGGGTCGTGTCGTCCATCTGCGTGACGGCGTTGTTCACCTGCTCGATGCCCGAAGCCTGCTCTTCGCTCGCCGCCGCGATCTCGGCCACGATGTCGCTGACCTTCTTGACGCTCTCCATGATGTCGCCGAGCGCCTTGCCGGATTCGTCCACCAGGCCCGTGCCCGCCTGCACTTTCTCGACCGAGTCGTTGATGAGTTCCTTGATCTCCTTGGCCGCCGTGGCGCTGCGCTGCGCGAGGCAGCGCACTTCGC
>NZ_DAINNK010000079.1:0-22340 GCF_036735925.1 Povalibacter sp. | reverse complement strand
AATCCGATCCTCACCGGCGAGGCGGGCGTCGGCAAGACGGCGGTCGTCGAAGGTTTCGCGCAGCGCATCGTGCAGGGTGATGTGCCGCCGACGCTCAAGGACGTCACGCTGCGTACGCTGGACGTTGGTCTGCTGCAGGCCGGCGCGAGCATGAAGGGCGAGTTCGAGAATCGCCTGCGTCAGGTGATCGAGGAAGTGCAGTCCTCGCCCAAGTCCATCATCCTGTTCATCGATGAAGCGCACACGCTGGTCGGTGCCGGCGGCGCTGCGGGAACGGGCGATGCGGCCAACCTGCTCAAGCCGGCGCTCGCGCGCGGCAACCTGCGCACCATCGGCGCGACGACCTGGGCCGAATACAAGAAGCACATCGAGAAGGACCCGGCGCTGACCCGGCGCTTCCAGGTCGTGCAGGTCGATGAGCCGAGCGAAGAGAAGGCCATCCTCATGATGCGCGGCGTCGCCTCGACGATGGAAAAGCATCATCGCGTGCAGGTGCTGGATGAAGCGCTCGAAGCCGCGGTGAAGTTGTCGCATCGCTACATCCCGGCGCGTCAGCTGCCGGACAAGTCGGTCAGCCTGCTGGATACGGCCTGCGCGCGCGTCGCCGTGAGTCAGCACGCCGTGCCGGCGGAAGTCGATGACAGCCGCAAGCGCATCGTGGCGCTCGAAACCGAACTCGGCATCATCGGCCGCGAAAAGAACGTCGGCGTGAATGTCGGCAATCGCGAGAAGGATGCGAGCGAGAAACTGGCCGCAGAAAAGGCCAATCTCGAAAAGCTCGAAGCGGCCTGGAAGAAAGAAAAAGACCTGGTCGACCAGATTCTGGAAATCCGCAGCAAGCTGCGCGGTGACGTGTCGAAGGTCGAAGGCACCGGCAGCAAGCTGGAAGCCGCCGCAGAGGCTGCGACCGCCGCTGCGCTACCCGAGGCGGAGCGAACCGCCGCACTCACGAAACTCAACGAACTGCAGCAGCAGCTGGCGGAAATTCAGGGCGAACGTCCGCTGATCCTGCCGAGCGTCGACTACCAGGCCGTGGCGTCCGTCGTCGCCGACTGGACCGGCATTCCGGTCGGACGCATGGCGCGCAACGAAATCGACACGGTCATGCGCCTCGGCGAAATCCTCAGCCAGCGCGTCATCGGCCAGCGTCATGCGCACGACATGATTGCCAAGCGCATCCAGACCTCGCGTGCCGGCCTCGACAATCCGAACAAGCCGATCGGCGTGTTCATGCTTGCCGGCACCTCGGGCGTCGGTAAAACCGAGACCGCGCTGGCATTGGCGGAAGCGCTCTACGGCGGCGAACAGAACATCGTCACGATCAACATGAGCGAGTTCCAGGAAGCGCACACCGTATCGACGTTGAAGGGCGCGCCTCCGGGCTACATCGGTTACGGCGAAGGCGGCGTGCTGACCGAGGCCGTGCGTCGCAAGCCTTACAGCGTCGTGCTGCTGGACGAAGTCGAGAAGGCGCATCCCGACGTGCACGAGATTTTCTTCCAGGTGTTCGACAAGGGCATCATGGAAGACGGCGAGGGCCGGCTGATCGATTTCAAGAACACGCTGATCCTGCTCACGACCAACGCCGGTTCCGATCTGATCATGAACATGTGCAAGGATCCGGAGCTGATTCCGGAACCCGATGCCATCGCCAAGGCGCTGCGTCCGGACCTGCTCAAGGTCTTCCCGGCGGCGCTGCTCGGACGCATCGTGACCATTCCGTTCTTCCCGCTGTCCGACAAGATGCTGCACGAGATCATCCGGCTGCAGCTCGGTCGCATCCAGAAGCGCATCGCCCAGAATCACAAACTGCCGTTCACGTACACGGACGACGTGCTGAAGCTGGTGGCGAGCCGTTGCACGGAACTGGAAAGCGGCGGTCGCATGATCGATGCGATCCTGACCAACACGGTGCTGCCGCGAATCAGCCAGGAAATCCTGACGCGCCTCATCGAAGGCAAGGCGCCGCAGAAGGTCGCCATCGACGCGGCGAACGGCGATTTCACTTATCAGTTCGACTAATCGTCACGCGCTCCCGGTTCCTCGCCGGGAGCGCGCCTTCGGCGATGGCGATCGTCAGCAGTCTCTGGATCGGCAGCACCCTGTCGCCGCTGGCGCGCGCCTGCATCTGTTCCTTTCTGGCCAGGGATCACGCATTTCGTCTGTACTGCTATCAGCCGCCGGACAACGTGCCGGCGGGCTGCGAGTTGGCCGATGCAGCCAGCATCCTGCCCGAGAGCCAGATCGTCCGTTACTCGCGAGGCCCAGGCAAAGGCAGCGTCTCGCTGTTCTCGAACATGTTCCGCTACAAGCTGCTGCACCAAGTCGGCGGCTGGTGGGTGGACACGGACATGTTCTGCCTGACATCCACGCTGCCCGACACCGGCATCGTCCTCGCGCAGGAGGATCGACAGGGACTGAACTGCGCCATCATGAGATTTCCGCAGGGACATGCGGCGCTGCTCGAAGGTTGCGAGGAGTGCGTGCGCCGCGGCGACGACGTCGAATGGGGAGACACCGGTCCGCGACTGCTGACGCAACTGGCGCAGAAGTACGAGTTGGCGAACTGCATATTTCCGTCGGGCGTTTTCTATCCGATCCACTATCGCCAGTTCTGGATCGTGTTCGACCCGCGTCGCGCCGCTGCGGCGGCAGAGGCGATCCGCAATGCCGCCGGCGTGCATCTGTGGAACAACATGATCAGTCGCTCGAACCTGGATCTCACCGTCCTTCCTCCGCGCGGCAGCCTGCTGGCGTCGATGTACGAGCAGACGATCGGCTACGAAGGCTTCGACAGCGAGTATGTGCTGGCCGAGGGCTGTGGCCCGGACGGACTCGATCTGCGGATCGTGCCGCGTCGCTGAGATGGCGCTCGTCAGCGGATTGTGGGTCGGTTCGCGATTCTCGCCGCTGGAGCGGGCGTGCATCGCGTCATTTCTGCAGCACGGCCACCATTTCGATCTGTACACCTACGATTCCGTCGAAGGCGTGCCCGATGGCTGTCGCATCGTCAGCGCCGCATCGATCGTGCCGCGCGAGCGCATCTGTGTGCAGGCATCGGCGGGAGGGCAGGGCGGCGGCATTGCTGCGTTCTCCGATCTGTTCCGCTACGAACTGCTGTTGCGCCAGGGCGGATGGTGGGTGGATCTCGATGTGTTCTGTCTGTCCGCCTCGCTTCCCGAACAGGAAATCGTGATTGCGCGTCAGGGACCGACCGTCGTGAACGGAGCGGTGCTGCGCTTCCCGCAGGGGCATCCGCTGATGGCCGCAGCGCGGGCTGCGTGCGAGACAAAGGCGTCGGGATGTAACTGGGGAGAGCTGGGGCCCGATCTGCTGACGCGCCTGGTGCGCGAGATGGAGCTGCAATCCGTCGTGATGCCTCCCCAGATGTTCTATCCGATCGACTGGCAGCACTACTGGGCCGTGCTCGATCCGCGCCGCTCAGCGGATGTACTGCAGCGAATGCAGGCAGCGGTGTGCCTGCATCTCTGGAACGAGATGTTGCGACGGATCGGGATCGACAAGCATGTGCTGCCGCCGCAGGGCAGCGTACTTCGGGCGTTGTACGAGACGACGATCGGGCTCAATGAGTTCGAGCACGAATACGTACTCGCGCCGGATTGCCCGGACAACGCACTCGATCTCATGACGAGGCCCTTCAATCCTTCCCGGATCGAAGGGCCTCGTTCTGATCAGTAGACGTACACCGCACCGGAGTTGTAGGCGCAGTTCGTGGCGGCGCTTGCGCAGTCGTCGAAGGGATCGCCGTTGATGTTGTCGGCGTCGGTGGAATCCTGGGGCGAGCCGATGGCCAATGTCTTGCCGTCGTCGCTCAGTGCAATCGGGGCGCCGAAATAGTGATTGAACCGCGCGCTCGGCGCCTTGACGTAGCGCTTGGCGGACCACTCGGTTCCTGAGCGATCAAAGACAAATACCGCCCCCGAATTCTGAAGGGCATCGTCCGGAACGCCGTCGAGACCGGATGCACTGCCATCCTCCGAGGGGGCGCCCACGGCGAGCAAGGTGCCATCGGAGTTCAGTGCCAGCGACCTGCCGAAGGCCATATAGTCGGTCGCGTTGGGTGCAATGATCTGCGCCTGACTCGTCCAGGACGTGCCGTCGCTGGCGTACACGTGAACGATGCCCGGGGAATAGAGGGTGGGGTCCGCTGGATTGGCGGGTGTCAGATTACCGCCATCAAGCAACGCCAGCGTAGAGCCATCGGCGCTCAGCGTGACTTCCATGCCGAAATACGCCCAGGCGTTCGGCGACGGATTGACGATGCGTGTCGATGTCCAGGTCGACCCGCTTGGCCGGAAGACGAACACCGATCCGGCCGACTGCAGCGTGACCGGCGGTGAGCCCGCATCGAGACTGTCGTAGGGAGAGCCAAGCGCCAGGACGGGCGCGCCCGCGGTACCAGCCAGCGCGAGGTGCTCGCCGAACTCGGCCGATTGGACAGGATTCGGGTGAGTCAGCTTGGTCGCTTGATCCCAACTCGCGCCGTTGCGCGAATACACGTAGACGGCGCCGGCATAAGACGTCGCGCCGACGGCGTGCCACGAAGCACCCACGGCCAGCATGGAGCCTTCCGGATTGAGGGAGAGGCTGATCCCGAACGAATCGTTTGTCACACCGTCGGCGGCCTGGATCAAGGCTGCCTCTTGCCAGGTGCCGCCGTTTCGCGTGAACAGATAGGCCGCTCCACGCCAGGAATCGTGGCCTTCCGCACCGACCGCGAGTGTGTTGCCGTCGGCGCTGAGGCTGATGCTGGAACCGAACTGGTTCCCCGACGCGGCATTCGATGCCTTGATATAGGTTGCGGCCGACCACGAGGATCCGGTGCGCGTGTACACGTACACGGCGCCGGAGCTGTAGGCGCAGTTGGTGGCGTCATCATTGCAGTCGTCGACCTCGTTGCCACCGATACCCGTGGCCGCGCTGTTGTCGCCCGGAGCGCCAATGGCCAGCGTGTTGCCGTCGGCGCTGAGGGCGACCTCCCGGCCGAAATAGCTGTAATCGCTGCTGTTGGATGCTTTGACGTAGGTGATCAGGGACGTACTGAGCCCGGCGATGGGCATGACGTTCGAGCGTGTGCAACCACCGGCATTGCAGGCATCGATGGCGTAGGTGGCTGTGGCCCAGTTTTCGTCGAGCAGCGTGACGGCAACATCGGTCGACTTCGCCGTGGCGCCCAGGTCGGTTCCAACCTGTACGAAGGCTCCTGTACCGGCGGCATCCTTCATGACGCGATAGCTGGTGGCGCCGGTCGCCGTGGTCCAATCCAGGCGCAATGCGCGCGCGGCCGCCGACACTACGGCGCGCGCCGCCGTCGGCGCTGCGACATCGTCATCGGCGATCGTGATCAGCACCTGCGCCGTCGAGCCGAGGGATGCGCCGCCCGTCGCCGATGACAGCGTCACGGTGAGCGTTTCGCCGGTCTCGACTTCGGTGTCGTTGGCGATCGGGATGTTCACGGTTTTCGCGGTCGCATCGCCGGCAGCGAAGGTTACCGTGGTGTTTACGGCGGTGTAGTCCTGCGGCTGGGCTGCCGTGCCATTGCTGGTGGCGACCGTGACGCTCACTGCGCCGTCGGTACCGTCCGTACGCGTGATCGTGAGAGTGGCATTGCCGGCGTTTTCGGCCACGGTCAGCGACGGAATACTGAACTGCAGCCGCCCTGCGTTTCGCAAAGTGCCGCCACCGCCGCCGCCGGTCCCGACGCTGGTATCGACACCGGTGCTTTCGGTCGTTTCGCCGTCGCTGCCGCAACCGGCGAGGAGGGCGCACAGCGTGAGCGCGCCCAGAGTCTGAATCGTCGTGTGTTTCATGTTGTTTTTCCCGGAGCGCGGTTCAGCGGAATGTGTGCTGGATGCGCAGGCCGATGGTGAAGTCCTGGAAGTCGACGGAGTCGAAGGCTTCCAGCCGCTGGTATTCGAAATAGCCCGAGATGTCGTATGGGAACTGCGCCGAGACGCCGGCCGCCAGACGGAAGTACGAGTCGTCGGGTTCGTCGGTGACGACGATGATGGGCGGCGTCGGATCTGCGGACGAGGCGAACGGATCGCTGGCGAACCGCACGCTGAATACCTCCGTCGCGTCTTCGAACTCGCGCACGTACGTGCCGCGTAAGTGCGGAATCACCACGCCCCAGTTCGTTCGCCACGCGTATGAAATACGCAGGCCGGCATTGCCGGTCGCCGATTCGTAGTTCTGTTCGTCGTAGGCGAGATTGAGTCCGTTGGCGCCGGTTTCGGTGAACGGATCGATCGCCGTGTCGACGACGAAGTAGCCGAGGGTCGGCGAAATGGTGAAGCCGCCGGCAATGAAGTCGTAGCCGACCGAAATGCCGCCGCTGAGCGATTCGCCGCCCGTGGCGCCGCGCGCCACGCGATCGACGTCGCCGCCGGCTTCCGCGTAGATGATGTGACGCTGCGAGTCGTAGTCCGCATCCGCGTAGTTGAAGACGCCGTCGAAATAGAAATTGCCGAGATAGGCAGAACCGTAGATCGAACCGGACAACGACTTGGTGGCGAGATTGCCTTGGCCGGATGGTTTGAAATCGAGGTCGGCCTTGCCGTAGCCGAGCGAGATGCCCGCGACGGTGGATTCGCCGAAGCGATAGTCGACGCCGCCGGTGAATCCCCACTGGTCTGATTCGAAGCCGTCGTCGGTGACGGTGGCATCCTTCTCGCCGAGGCCGTAGTTGCCGCGCAGCCAGAAGCCGAGGCGGTTGTCGAGCAGGCCGCCCGGCTCGTCGGCGCTGGCGCCGCCGCCGAAGGCGTGAAGCAGGCTGTCGGCGACCTGTTCGGCCGAGACGAACTTGTCGCCGATGCGCAGGTTCAGTCCGGCGACCGACGTGCCGCGCTCGCCGGCGCGCAGTGCCAGCAGCCGATCCATCACGCCCTGGTTCTGGGTGCGCGAGAAGATCAGTGCCTGCGTGCGCATGGCATTGAGATCCTGGGCGCCGAGTTCATCGAGAGCGGTCTGCTGCTGGGCCGTGTTTTCGTCGTTGATGATGCCGTAGCAGCGATTGAGCAGATCCTGCTGGTCGTCGGTGAGCGTCTGGCCTTCGCTGCCTTCGCCCTGGTTCATGCTGAGTTCTTCGAGGCGCGGACAGAGATCGTCGAGGTTCTTCGCGACTTCGCGCTGATTGGGCTTGAGGTCGAGTTCGGCCAGTGTGGTCGTCACCGCCGGTGGCGGTTCGGCGGCGCCGACCGTGACAGTGGCGCTGGCATTGCTCGTATTGCCGACGTTGTCGGTGACGACCAGCGTGATCTGGCTGGTGCCATCCGGCAGGGGAGCCTGCAGTGTGGCGCCGGTGCCGAGCGGCGTATTGCCGTCGCGGAACCATTGATACGTGGTGATGGTGCCGTCCGGATCGCTCGATTGCGCGCCGTTCAGTGTGACCACCTCGCCGGGCTGACCGTCGGTGTCGGCGACTCCGCCGTCCGTGCCGATGGGCGCGATGACGGCCGTCGGTGCCTGCGAGGGCTGGATCGTGATCGTGACGAGGTCGGTCGCCGTCAGCGTGCTCGACGACGAGGAGGAGCTGCCGTCGTCCTCGGTGATGATGAGGCGGATCTGGTTGACGCCATCCGGCAGCCGCACCGTGGGCGTGGCGCCTGACGCGATCTGTACGCCCTGGGCATTCGTCCACACGTAGGAGCTGATCTGCGTCTGTCCCGGCACCGATGACTGCGAGCCCGAGCCGTCCAGTGCGACGGATTCGCCGGGAAGCGCGTCGGTGTCGACGACGGTCTGGTCCGGACCGGCATCGGCGACCTGGGCCTGCACGTTCGCGGATACGAAATACATCGGCGCGAGGGCGGCGGATGTCATCAGGGCACGACGGACGGCGCGGCTGATCTCCGCGCCCTGCTTGGGCTTCTCCACTGTCACTGCTCTCCCGTTTTGTCGTTGATTCTTGGCAGTCGCAACGGCGGCGTCTTTACTAAGACGGTTCTTCGTTGCGTCGATAAACCGAGCGCCCCACGTGTTTCAGCCTGATCCGCGTGTCGACGTACACGCCCAGGCCGGCCCGTGCGGCAAGCTCGCAAAAGTAGTAATCCTCGGACAGGAATTCGCCGTCCAGAAGTCCAGTAGGAAAAAAGTGCCGGATCCGGTTTTCGTTGAGCGGGTATTCGCCGATCCCGCCATGAGCCAGCATTTTTTCCAGCGCGGTGCGATCGATGCGCAGAAAACCCGTGCCGACGCGCCGCACGCGGCGGTAGTCCGCATGGCCGGGCACGGGCTGCAGGTCCTCCGGCTGCGGCACGCACACCCAGCGCAACGAGGCGCTCTTGCGGGGATAGAGCCCGCCCGTTATGGAAAACGGCGAGGCCAGCAACCGGCTCAGGTCATCGCGGGTGAAACCGACGTCGCCGTCGATGAAGATCATCGTGGTGCAGTCGGACGCGAGGAACTGCGCGGTCAGCAGATCGCGTGCGCGGGAGATGTTGGCCTGACCCTCCAGGCACGTCCAGCCGGCGTAGAGGCCATGTGCCTCCAGCAAGCCAGTGATGAACTCCCTCTCTGCTGTCCCGGTATGCAGTGGCGTCGCCAGCAGTGCCTTCATTGTTCGTTCTTGGCGAGGCCAGTCGGCCGCCTGGGAAAGCGCGAGCCTACACCATCTTTCCGGCGGATTTCACACGCCCGGAAGTGCACCGCCCGGAATTGCGGTGAGATGTACCTAACGGGCGAACGCCGCGGTCGCTGCAGCTGTCACATGGCTGTCACGTCGATGTTTCCGTCCGATCCCATCAACAACAATGCGGAGGAACAACCATGGCAATCAGTGCGCGTACGGTCGGCGAGGGCGAGCCGATCGCCGATATGAATACGACTCCCTTGATCGATGTCCTGCTGGTGCTGCTGATCATGTTCATCATCACGCTGCCGTTGATGACGCATTCGACGAACCTGCAACTCGCGGGCGGCACACCGAGCGCCGTCATTCCGGAGGTGGTGTATGTCGATATCGACTTTGACGGCGCCGTGTTGTGGAACGGTGTGTTGATCCAGGATTTCGCGCAGCTCGAACGGCTGCTGCGCCAGGAGGCGGCAAGGAAGGATCAGGCCGACCTGCAGGTGCGTCCCGACGGGCGCGCCGCCTACGACACGGTCGCCCGCGTGCTGGCACTCGCGCAGCGAAGCGGCATCAAACGCATCGGCGTCAGCAGCGCGGACGACTGAATGCCGGCTTGACCCGCCCCGGCGTTTGCGACCAGAGTCGACGGGTCGTTTCACGCCGGGGTGAGAGAGATGTATCAGGCCGATCCGCAGCGTTACCAGCGAATGACCTACGCGCGCTGCGGTCGCAGCGGTCTGCGATTGCCGAGAATCTCACTCGGGCTGTGGCAGAACTTCGGCGGCTCCGTATTACGCGACAACGCGCGAGAAATGGTGCTGCGGTCGTTCGATCGCGGCATCACGCACTTCGATCTCGCCAACAATTACGGCCCGCCGCCCGGATCGGCCGAGGAAAATTTCGGACGCATCCTCGCCAGCGATCTCGCCAGCCATCGCGACGAACTCATCATCTCGACCAAGGCCGGCTACTTCATGTGGGACGGGCCTTACGGCGAATGGGGCTCGCGCAAGTATCTGCTCGCGAGCCTCGATCAGAGTCTGCGTCGCATGGGGCTCGACTACGTCGACATCTTTTACTCGCATCGGGTCGACCCCGACACACCGCTGGAGGAAACGATGGTCGCGCTCGACAGCGCCGTACGCAGCGGCAAGGCGCTGTACGTCGGCATCTCGTCGTACGGGCCGGAAAAGACCCGCGAGGCGGCGGCATTGCTGCGCGAGATGAAAACGCCGTTCGTGATCCACCAGCCTTCGTACTCGTTGCTCAATCGCTGGGTGGAGAAGGGACTGCTCGACGTCCTCGATCAGGAAGGCCTCGGCTGCATCGTGTTCTCGCCGCTCGCGCAGGGACTGTTGAGCGAGCGCTATCTGGCCGACGTGCCGACGGCATCGCGCGCGGCGCAGGGCGGCTCGTTCAATATGCAGTTGCTCAACGAGAGCAATCTCGCGAACGTACGCGCCTTGAGCGAGATCGCGCGCCGCCGCGGCCAGAGCCTGGCGCAGATGGCGATTTCCTGGGTGCTGCGACGTCCCACCGTGACCAGCGCGCTGATCGGCGCGAGCCGCTGGTCGCAGATCGAGGAATGCCTCGGCGCGCTGGAAAACACGCACTTCGACTCGGCGGAACTGGTGGAAATCGACCGGTTTGCGCAGGATGGCGGACTCAATATCTGGGCCGCATCCAGCCGCGAATAGGCAAAATCGGCCGGAAAATCCTGCTTTCCGCCCAAGTCGGGTACCATACGCGCCCGGCGCCGCCCGTGCGCCTCCCAGGTTGTCCGTGTTCTCTGCCGCGATGGCGAAGTCGCGGCCTCGCTGTTGGCTGAAGGTAAATGCTCTCCACGTCCAATGTATCGATCCAGTTCGGCGCCAAGCCGTTGTTCGAAGGCGTCACCGTCAAGTTCGGCGATGGCAACCGCTATGGCCTGATCGGCGCGAACGGCAGCGGCAAGTCGACGTTCATGAAAATCCTGAGCGGCGAACTGGAGCAGTCGAGCGGCGAAGTGATGCTGATGTCGGGCCTGCGCCTGGGCAAGCTCAACCAGAACCAGTTCGCCTACGAGGACGAGCGCGTGCTGGATGTCGTGCTGCAGGGCCATCAGGAAATGTGGCACGCGATGAAGGAACGCGACCTCATCTATGCGGATGCGCATGCAACCGACGACGACTACATGAAGGCCGCGGAACTCGAATCGAAGTTCGCCGAGTACGGCGGCTACGATGCCGAGGCGCGCGCCGCCGCGATCCTCGTCGCGGCCGGCATCGAAGAGCAGTATCACAATGGCCCGATGCGCGAAGTCGCGCCGGGCTGGAAGCTGCGTGTGCTGCTGGCGCAGGCGCTGTTCTCGAAGCCCGACGTGCTGCTGCTCGACGAACCGACCAACAACCTCGACATCAATTCGATCCGCTGGCTCGAAGGCGTGCTCAATGAGTACGACACGACCATGATCATCATCAGCCACGACCGGCACTTCCTGAACCAGGTGTGCACGCACATGGCCGATCTGGATTTCGGCCAGATCAAGATCTGGCCGGGCAACTACGACGATTTCATGCTGGCCTCGACGCAGGCGCGCGCGCGCGTCGAAGCGGCGAATGCCAAGGCGAAGGATCGCATCTCCGACCTGCAGGAGTTCGTGCGGCGCTTCTCTGCCAATGCGTCGAAGGCACGCCAGGCAACTTCGCGCGCGCGTCAGATCGAGAAGATCAAGATCGAAGAGATCAAGCCGTCGTCGCGCCAGAATCCGTACATCCGCTTCGACCAGAACAAGAAGCTGTATCGCAATGCGGTGACGGTCGAGCATCTCGGCTTCACGTATCCGGACTCCGGCACGCCGATCCTCACCGACTTCAACATGACGGTGGAGGCGGGCGAGCGCATTGCCATCGTCGGCGCCAACGGCGTCGGCAAGACCACGCTGATGCGCCTGCTGGCCGGTCAGTTGCAGCCGACGAGCGGGACCATCACCTGGGTCGAGAACGCACAACTGGGCTACATGCCGCAGGATCCCCAGGCCGACTTCGCCAGGAAAGTGGATCTGTTCACCTGGATGAGTGAATGGCGCACCAAAAGCGACGACGATCAGATCGTCCGCGCCACGTTGGGACGACTGCTGTTTTCGGGTGACGAGACCCGCAAATCAGTGCACGTGCTGTCGGGCGGCGAGAAGGGCCGCATGATCTACGGCAAGCTGATGCTGACCAAGCCGAACGTGATGCTGATGGACGAACCCACCAACCACATGGACATGGAAACGATCGAGTCGCTGCAGATCGGCGTCGAGAAATACCCCGGCACCCTGATCTTCGTCTCGCACGATCGCGAATTCGTCGGCGGCCTCGCCACGCGCATCATCGAACTGCGCAGCGACGGCAAAATCGTGGACTTCAAGGGAACGTACGACGAGTATCTGCGCTCGCAGGGCGTAGCGACCTGATTCCTGTTCAGCGCAGGTCGTCGTCCGCCTCAGCATAGTGCTCAAGGCGAGGGAGGAGGGGGCGCATGACTTTGTTCTGGACGATCGTTGCGATCCTGCTGCTGGCGTGGGCTGTCATTGCGTACAACCGGCTGGTGCGGTTGCGTAACCAGGTGCGTACAGCCTGGGCCGACATCGACGTGCAGCTCACGCGACGTCACGATCTCGTGCCGCAGCTCGTCGAGGGCGTGAAGGCGTATGCCTCGCACGAACGGTCGGTGCTCGAAGCCGTGGCCACCTTGCGCTCGCGGGCCGTCGGCCTGAACAGTCCGGCGCAGCTGGCGCAGGTCGAATCCGAACTGGAGCAGGCCTTGAGCCGCGTGTTCGCGCTCAAGGAGGCGTACCCCGATCTCAAGGCCAGCGACAACTTCGCGCAGCTCCAGCGCGATCTGGTCGACGTCGAGGAACATCTGCAGTACGCACGACGCTTCTACAACGGCGCCGTGCGCGACTACAACAACACCGTGCAGCGGGTGCCGGACGTCGCGATTGCGCGTATCGGCAACTTCACGCTGTCCGAGTTCTATCAGGCACGCGACGAGGAACGGGCAGCGGTACGTGTCGAGGTGGCGCCATGAGCCAGCTGCTGGTGCTGGCGCTGCTGCTGGCCTGTGTCTGCACCGTTCGCGCCGAAGAACGGGTTCTTGCCTACGACATCGACGTCGAAGTCCGCGCGGACGGCGCGCTCGACGTCACCGAGCGCATCACGGTGAATGTCGAAGGCAATCGCATCCGCCGCGGCATCTACCGCGATTTCCCGACGCGCTATCGCGACCGCTACGGCAACCGCGTCGTGGTCGGACTGCAAGTGCTCGGTGTCGAGCGCGACGGCGCGAACGAACCCTGGTTCACCGAGAACCTCGGCAACGGCGTGCGCATCAACACCGGCGACGACAGCTTTCTGCCTGCGCCGGCAGAACACACTTTCACGTTGCGCTATCGCACGACGCGCCAGCTCGGTTTCTTCGGCGATCACGACGAGCTGTACTGGAATGCGATCGGTACCGGCTGGATATTTCCGATCCTGAGCGGCACCGTGACCGCCCGCCTGCCCGTACCGGTGCCGGTCGCACAGATGAGTGCCGAAGGCTACACGGGGCCGCAGGGAGCGAAAGGTCAGGCGTATGCGGCCGAGCTGCCGGATGCCGGAACGGCGCGCTGGCATCTCACCCAGCCTCTCGCACCTGGCGAAGGGCTGACCGTCGTCCTGACCTTCCCCAAGGGCATCGTCGCGGCGCCGACGACGCAGCAGCGTCTCTTCTGGTTTCTGCGCGACAACCGCGGCGTACTCATGGCCGCGATCGGCTGGCTGCTGCTGCTCGCGTTCTGCGTCTACGAATGGCGGCGTGTCGGACGCGATCCGCGCAAGGGCATCGTGATCGCGCGCTATGAACCGCCGGAGGGCCACGGCCCGGCCAATCTGCGTTACCTGCAGCGCATGGGCTATGACACACGCTGTTTTTCGGCTGCCGTGCTGAACCTCGCCGTCGCGGGATTCATGCGCATTTCGCGCGAGCCGAGGCTGATCAAGAAGGACGAGTGGCGGCTGGAGCGCGGCGCGGCAGGCACGAAGCCGCCAGCGCCGAGCGAGGCGGGGCTGCTCGATGCGCTGTTCGCCGGCAACGCGCTCGGGGCGGTCGACCTGAACAACAAGAGTGCCAGCCTGCTGCAGCGGGTGATCGCCGCGCACAGTGCAGCGCTGCGTCGCGTGATGCAGCCGCGCTATTTCAGGTTGAACGGCTGGAGCATCGGCAAGGCCGTGCTCATCGCCGTGGCGGCATTCCTGATCGCATTGATGGTCTCCGGCGGCGCGGGAGCGATCGGCATCGTCGTCATCGGTGTGCTGTGCGTCGTGACATTGATCGTGTTCGCCTTCCTGGTGCGCGCGCCGACGATCGAAGGCCGCAAGCTCATGGATGAGGTCGAGGGCTTCAAGCTGTACCTCAGTGTGGCCGAACGCGACGAACTGGCGCGCATGGGCGGACCCGATGCCCCGCCGCCACTGGATGCGAAGCGCTACGAGACGTTGCTGCCCTACGCGGTCGCGCTCGAAGTCGAGGAGGCGTGGACGAAGAAGTTCACGCTCGCCGTCGGTGCCGCAGCTGCGGCGGCGGCGGCCAACAACATCAGCTGGTATCGCGGCGGCGGCGTGAACGACCTGGGCGGTTTCGCGAATGCCATCGGCAGCAGCCTGAGTTCGCAGATCGCTTCCTCGGCCACGCCGCCCGGCAGTTCGTCCGGTTCAGGCGGCGGCGGTTCGTCGGGCGGTGGCGGAGGTGGGGGTGGCGGCGGCGGAAGGTGAACGATTGTGGGTCAGGCTTCAGCCTGACTTCCGAAAAGAGGCCGGCTCAAGCCGGCCCCACAGAAGAAGGGATCGGAAGTGGCATACTTCGCGGCCTGCAAAATAGCCGGACTGCAGAGGCGAGGTTGAGACGATGAACGCAGTGGCAGATGTCGGCCTGATCGGACTGGCCGTAATGGGCGAAAACCTGGCGCTCAACATGGAAAGCCGCGGCTTTCACGTGGCCGTCTACAACCGCACGACCGCGCGCGTCGATGCATTTCTCGCCGGTCGCGCCAAGGGCAGGCAATTCACCGGCACTCACAGTCCTGCCGAACTCGTCGCCGCGCTCAAGACGCCGCGCAAGATCGTCATGCTGGTGAAAGCCGGCAAGCCGGTCGACGAACTGATCGAACAGCTCCTGCCGCTGCTGTCGCCCGGCGACATCCTCATCGACGGCGGCAACAGTCTTTTCACCGACACGATCCGCCGCACCGCACGGGTCGAGCAGGCCGGCATGCTGTATGTCGGTTCGGGCGTGTCCGGCGGCGAGGAAGGCGCATTGAACGGCCCGTCGCTCATGCCGGGCGGCAGCCCCGCGGCCTGGCCGCACATCAAGCCGATTTTCCAGGCGATCTGCGCGCGCACACCGGAGGGCGAACCCTGCTGCGACTGGATGGGCGAAAACGGCGCCGGCCATTTCGTGAAGATGGTTCACAACGGCATCGAGTACGGCGACATGCAGCTCATCGGCGAAACCTACGACGTCATGAA
Source organism: Povalibacter sp. (assembly GCF_036735925.1). Lineage (NCBI taxonomy): Bacteria > Pseudomonadati > Pseudomonadota > Gammaproteobacteria > Steroidobacterales > Steroidobacteraceae > Povalibacter > Povalibacter sp. The sequence continues at coordinate 7,217 of NZ_DAINNK010000079.1, read as the reverse complement.
GCGCGTGCTCGGCATGAGCAATGCCGAAATGCATGATGTGTTCGCCGACTGGAATCGCCGCGAACTCGACAGCTACCTGATCGAAATCACCCGCGACATCCTCGCGTACAGGGACGAATCCGGTGCCGCCACGCTCGACGTGATCCTCGATGCGGCCGGCCAGAAGGGAACCGGCAAGTGGACTGCCGTCGAAGCGCTCGACCAGGGCATTCCGCTGACGCTGATCGTCGAAGCCGTGTTCGCACGTGCGCTCTCGGCAGCGCACGGTGAGCGCGTGATCGCGGAGAAAAAGATCCGGCCCGATGTCATCGCGTTCAACGGCGACAAGGCGCAGCTGGTCGACGATCTGCGCCAGGCGCTGTACGCCGCGAAGATCATCAGCTATGCGCAGGGCTATCAGCTCCTGCGCAACGCCGCAAAGACGTACCAGTGGAACCTGAACTACGGCGGCATCGCGCTGGTCTGGCGCGGCGGCTGCATCATCCGCTCGGCGTTCCTCGGCGACATCAAGAAAGCCTTCGACCGCGATCACGAACTCGTCAACCTGCTGCTCGATCCGTTCTTCAACGACGCGGTCGCAAGCCGCCAGGCCGCGTGGCGTCGGGTCGCGGTCGCTGCGGTGCAAAGCGGTATTCCGATTCCCTGCCTGAGTTCGGCACTCGCGTACTTCGACGGCTACCGCTCCGGTCGTCTGCCGGCCAACCTGCTGCAGGCGCAACGCGACTACTTCGGCGCCCACACCTACGAACGCATCGACCGCCCGCGCGGCGAATTCTTCCACACCGACTGGACGGGACACGGCGGTGCGACGACTTCCCGCTCTTACAACGCGTAAGAATCGAGAGGTTTCACACGGAGTTCACGGAGGACACGGAGTTCGGAGAAGAAAGAACGCGGTCTTCTTCCTGTGGGGCCGGCTTCAGCCGGCCTTTGCACTTGAAGAGGCCGGCTGAAGCCGGCCCCACAGGACTGTGTGTGAAATCTTCCTCCGACCTCCGTGTCCTCCGTGATCTCCGTGTGAAACTTTCCTCTTCTCTTCGACATAACCGCGAGAAGACCGTCCTTTCGTACCATTCCAGCCGTGGTGGGCCTGCTCGACGATGATGCACATCCCCGTTGCGGACGTGCGTCATGGCTGTCGCCGAGAGCCCGCTGTTCGAGCCGATCGACATCGGCACGCTCACGATTGCCGGACGACTGATCAAGACTGCGACGGCAGAAACGCGTGCGAGCCATGACGGCTTCGTCACGCCGGAGCTGCTGCAGTTCTACATCCCGATGGCGAAGGGCGGCACGCCGCTCATCATTACCGGCAATATCTATGTCAGTCGCGCCGGCAAGTCGGCGCCGCGCCAGGTTGGCGCCGACGATGACGACAAGATTCCGGGACTGCGGCAACTGACCGATGCTGTGCACGCACACGGCTCGCGCATCTTTGCCCAGCTCAATCACTGCGGCAGGCAGGTCGTGCCGCCGTTCGCCGGATTGCAGGAGGCGGTTTCCGCGTCGGCGGTGAAGGAACTCGTCACGGGCACCTTGCCTCGCGAACTGTCGCTGCTCGAGATCCAGCGGGTGATTGCCGACTACGGCGCGGCGGCCATGCGCTGCAAGCAGGCCGGCTTCGACGGTGTGCAGATTCACGCCGCCAACGGCTATCTGATGAGTCAGTTCCTCACGCCTCACACCAATCGCCGCACCGATCGCTACGGCGGTTCCTTCGACAACCGCCTCAACATGCTGCGCGATGTCGTACGGGACATCCGCAGCCGGGTGGGTCGCGACTTTCCGCTCATCGTCAAGATGAATGGCTCGGACAAACTGCCGTTGCGTCACGGGTTGTCCACCGACGAACTCGTGCAGGTCGCGCAGGTCCTGCAGGAGGAGGGCGTCGACGCCGTGGAAATCTCCGTCGGTCACTACGAATCGGGCATGCCGATGGTGCATGGGACCTTCGGTCGCTGCCTGCGCAACATGGTCAATGGCGCGATGCGTTACCTGCCGTTCATTCGTCGCTGGGGTTTTCGCCTGTCCTGGCCGCTGCTGGCGCTGCTGTTCGATCTTCTCTGGCCGCGTCACGAGGGTTTCAATCTGCGCTACGCCCAGGCGTTCAAACGCCGGCTGTCGATTCCCGTGATCTGTGTGGGCGGGTTCCTGACGCGCGCCGCGATGGAGGCGGCGATCCTGAGAGGCAGTTGCGACATCGTCTCCGCGGGACGGGCCTTCATTGCCGATCCGCTGCTGTATCGGCACCTGCGTCTCAACGAACCGGGCCCGCGCTGCGTGGACTGCAATGCCTGCATCGGGCATCTGGGTGCGCAGCCGGCGGACTGTTACCACCCGGCGGTGCGCGCGCAGAAGGATGCGATGCTGGCGAGGCTGAACTAGGGGCAGCTGACGGGTTCTTCCCATCCGCCTACAGCGGCGAGGACATCGCAGGCTTCAGCGATCACCGTACAGAGTCCGTCGGCCAAGTCCGCTATGCTCACGCGCCTCAGAGCATGCGCGGTCGAGTCGAAGGTCTTGGAAACAACAATCGCTGGTGGCACTTCCCGATACGTCAGATTCCTCTGCCCGATGCTGGCCGCCGTCGGCCTGGCCTCACCCGCATTTGCGTCGGATGAGTCCGGTCGCGACAACGTGCGCCTGAACTGGGCCAAGGCGTCGGAAACCGATCTGACGACGGCCTTTTACGGCGACTATGACGCCTCACCCGAATCCGAGTACATCATTGCCGGAAGCTGGGGCCGCCGCCTGAGCCCGACGATGTTCGGCCTGCCGATCGAGCTGACCGGCAACCTCGGCCTGCAGTGGGTGAACTCGCGCGGTCTGCAGGACGATGGTTATGGCATCAACGCCTACATCAAGGCGCACTATTCCTTGCGGCTGCCGTGGACCCAGAAGCACGTACGCTTCGGCCTCGGCGAAGGGCTGAGCTATCTCACCGAGATCCCGCTGGCCGAGCAGCGCGACTTCGCCAAGAAGGGGCCGGACATCACGTCCGAGAAACTGATGAACTACGTGGAGTGGACCATCGACGTGCCGCTGCGCCAGTTCGGTTCGATGGACCGCCTCATCAGCAAGGACATCGACGACGTCTACGTCGGCTTTTTCATCTTCCACCGCTCCAGCGTGTTCGGGCTGTTCGCCGAGACGAAGGGCGGGATCAACTTCATGGGATTCGGAATCGAGGCGCGGTACTGAGCGGATGAGCAGCGGGCGATGAGCGGCGAGCCAGAAAGCACGTTCTGACTCACGGCTCGTCGCTGACCGCTCGTCGACGGTCTCAGTTCGCTGTCGCGCCGAACAACTCCTCCTGCGACGGTCCCGTCGGCTTCTCCGGGCCCTTGTCTTCCTTCACGTTCCGATAGCGGATCACACCGAAGACCATTTCGTCCCAGGTTTGCTCGCCCCACGTGACCGTGCGGTTCGGGTCCGGGTTCGCCTTGTTCTGGCTGGAGTTGTCGAACACCTGCGTGTACACGACCTTCGTGCCGGCAGGCACGGGCAGCGGCTCGACCAGATCGTAGGTCGACTGCCAGTTGAAGTCGTAGTTCGGCACGTTCAGCAGCGTTTCTTCGCGGCCGTCCGGATATCGCGCGACGAAGCTCGACGACTTGCCGCGGAAGTGCGCGTGCGGATGCAGGCTGTAGATCACCGCGTCTTCCTTGAACGTCTGCTCGGCCATTTCCGTGTGGACCTTGGTGTTGGCGGGAATCTTCAGGCGCGGCTGCGCGAAGATCATGCTGCGATAGCTGAACTTCGGCGGATCCTTCATGAAATACAGGCCGAGCTTGGTCACGTCCGTCAGTTCCTGGCCGTTGGGCGTGAAGTGCATCTGGAAGTGGATCGTGGTACCGGCTTTCAGCAGGATGCCGTTGTCCGGCGGAATCTCCAGCGGCTCCGCGCCCGGGACATAGTTGTACAGACTCGTCGCACCGCGGCGTTCGCCGCCGGCCGAGGCGATCACGTGATGCAGCACGGCGCGCTGGCCGGGCAGGTAGTCGATCGCGCGGATCCACACGTCGTGGTCGAGCGGATTCTTTACCTGCACCATCTGGTAGGGAATCACGCCGGTGGCGGGCGTCGTGAAGGCCGGCGTTTCGATCACCAGGTCCGGTTCGCCGAGCGGCCACTTCGGCCAGTCCTTCTTCTGCGTCTTGAGCGGATCCTCGCCCGCACCGCGCGGCGCGCCGGCTTCGATCCAGTGCACCAGCGTCTTGACCTGCTCGTCGCTTAAGGCCCGATCGTTGCTGAAATGACCGTAGTGCGGATCGGCATGCCACGGCGGCATGCGCTGGGTCCGCACGACTTCGCGGATCATCGGCGAGAAGCCGCGCACCATTTCATAGCTGCTCATCTGCCACGGACCGATGCCGCCGTCGCGATGACAGGTGACGCATTTCTCCTGCAGCATCGGCGCGATGGTCTTCTCGTACGAGATGTTCGCGTGCGAACGATCGCGCTCCGGCATCTTGATGGCGCAGCCGGTGACCGCGGTGGTCGGCCGCGATACGGCACTGCCCGAGCTCACGGCGTCGATGGCGGCGGCTGCGCCCGACACGGCGCCGCGATAGGCGACCTTCCAGCCGCGCGGATCGACGACGAACACTTCGCCGTTGCGGGTAGCGCCCAGCGACTCGGTAATGATCTGGGTTTCGTCGATCAGCACCGGCAGCGAAATGTTGTTTGCCGCAGTCTCCTTCACGATCGCTTCGCGTGTGTCGCCGAGGTTGGCGTTCAGCAGCAGGAATTCCACGTTCGGATACTTGCTGCGCAGGGACTCGAGCATCGCCGCGGAAGTGCGCGAGGCATCGCAGCCGTTGCCCTGGGTCATGAGCACGACCGCTTTCGCGTCGGAGAGATAGTAGAACTCGTGCGACACGCCCTTGTGATCGGTAAGGCGAAAGTTGTCGACGACATCGCCGGGCTGCAGGGCGGATGCAGCGGATGAAAGCGACAGCGCCGCCAGCGAAAACGCAATTCGCGTGCGCGAATACGACATGCAGAAACCCCCGATGACCTGTTGCATTGGCAATGCGGCAAGCCTGCCTCAACGTCGTCGCGGAGAGGAGGGGCGCAATGCAAAGGTTTGTAATGCAGGTCTTTTCTGCCGTCATCGTCGAACCGGTTGCGTCGTACACTCGCGCCGCAGAAGACAGGGGGAACAACGATGAGATTCTTGCTGGCAACGCTCGCAACCCTTGCCGTATCGAGCGCGACGGCCGCCGACTACAAGGCGCCGCGACTGAGCGACGGCACGCCCGATCTTCAGGGCGTATGGACCAACGCGACCCAGACACCGCTGGAGCGCCCTGCAGAACTGGGCACGCGCCGCGCGCTGACGAGGGAAGAGGCGGAGTCCATCGAAAAGAAGGCCCGCGGTGCAGTGGCGGCGGATGCGCTGCCGAGCGATCCGAATGCAAAGATCGAGGCCGGTGCGCTGCCGCCCGTCGGCAACTACAACCTGTTCTGGACGGACCGCGGCATGACGGCCGCCGAGATCGGCGGCGAGTATCGCAGCTCCATCATCGTCGATCCGCCGAACGGCCGGATTCCGGTGCTCGCCAACAGCGCCGATCAGCGTCGGGCTGCCGCCCGCATGCGCGGCGAATCGATGGCCGACGGTCCGGAGCAGCGACCATTGGGCGAACGATGTCTGCTGTCGTTCGGCTCATCGGCGGGTCCGCCGATGCTGCCGACCATGTACAACAGCTACTACCAGATCGTGCAGTCGAAGGACGTGGTCATGATCCTGGTGGAGATGGTCCATGACGTGCGCATGGTCCGCATCGGCGGCAAGCATCCGCCGGCGCACGTGCGCAAATGGATGGGCGATTCGATCGGCCACTGGGAAGGCGACACGCTGGTGGTCGAGACAGCCAATTTCCGTTCCGACCAGAATTTTCGCGGCTCGTCGCAGGACATGGTCGTGACCGAACGGTTCACGCGGGTCGCAGACGACAAGATTCTCTACAACTTCACCATCCGCGATGCGAATGCCTTTGCCTCCGAATTCACGGGCGAGCTGCCGTTCCTGAAGACGGACGTGAACATTTACGAATACGCCTGTCACGAAGGAAACTACGCGCTGCCGGGAATCCTCGCGGCGGAACGAGAAAAGGAAAAGGCCGAAGCGGCGACGGCCGCCGCGAAGCGCTGAGTTCTCATTCCCTCCTTCGCGAAGCGGGGGAGGGCAAGGGAGGGGGCAAGGCAGGCGGCGCTACACCGTGGCAACTGGTACGCACATGAAATCAGCAGCACTTTTCGCGACGCTCCTGTTTGCTTTTTGCGCGACGACACTCGCCAGCACCATCACCACCCGCGAATTCGATTCACCCGCCCTGCAGCGCCAATGGTCGTACGTCGCCTATCTGCCGACCGACTACGACCGCTCCGATGCCCGCTATCCCGTGCTGTACCTCCTGCACGGCAATGGCCAGAAGGCCTACGACTGGGTTTCCTCGGGGCACATCCAGCAGACGGCCGACCGGCTCATCGCCAGCGGCGAGATGCCGGCGGCCATCATCGTCATTCCCGAAGCGGGCACCACCTGGTATGTCGATCGCAAGGAACGCATGGAGACCGCGGTGATGCAGGATCTGCTGCCGGAAATCCAGCAGCGCTTTCGCACGATCGAGAAGCGCGAAGGGCGCGTGATCGCCGGCCTGTCGATGGGCGGATTCGGTGCCGCGCGGTTCGCGCTCAAGTATCCCGAGACGTTTGCCGCTGCCGGCTTGCTGTCACCGGCCATCTATCGCGATGAGCCGCCCGAGAATTCATCGGCGCGACGGGTGGGCGTCTTCGGCGCGCAGCAGTTCGATCCGCAGGTCTGGCACGAGCTCAACTACACCGCGCTCTGGGATGCGTATCTGCAGAAGAAGCTGCCGGTGCCCATGTACGTCAACTCCGGCGACGACGATGCCTTCTACATCGAAGGAACCGCTGCGGAGTTCTACACGCTGCTGCGCCGGAACGAGCAGCCCGCCGAGCTGCGCATCGTCGATGGCGGCCACACCTGGGCGGTGTGGGAAAGCACGATCGGTGACGTCATGAAGTACGTGTTCCGTTTCGTCGACGCCAGACCCATGGCACTGCGTTGAGTCTGATCCCCTCCTCCGCGCAGCGGGGACCTCTCACTGTGGGGCCGGCTTTAGCCGGCCTCTTTCAGAGTCAGGCTAAAGCCCACTAGTGTCCGGTTAAGAATCGAACAAAGTCAG